>JACQJK010000057.1 GCA_016205055.1 Candidatus Doudnabacteria bacterium | reverse complement strand
GGTTTTCCCCTCCGAGTTCAGTGGCATTTGACAAGCTTTCCGACCTAGATTAGAATATGCTAAATCGTTATTAAAATATCGACTAAAGGCGGTTTTCCAAGTAGAGCAACTTTGAGTTAACAGGTTCATGGCCAAGGAAATTTTCAAAAAATTCACATTCTTGCATCTTCCGGGTTTCGTTGCCGGGTTTTTTAGCGAAATTGAAAATTTCGCTTTCTCGAAGTTGTCTTACCGGGTCTTCTTTTTCTTTCCTCGGGCGCTTTTGCCTAGCGGTTTTGCATTGAATCGGACTTAAGTCAGTAAAATTCGACGCAAAACCCTTGGGCGAAAGCACCAAGGGTTTTTTGTAGAGCGCAAACTCAAAATCACAAGGAGCGACTAGATGATAGTTTCAATGGAAGTTGGAGCAACAGAGCAACAGATCAAACACGTGCTTAGCGTAGTGGCCAGTTATGGCTACCAGAGCCGCGTTGAGCCAGGAGAACAGCGCACGGTGATTTGCGTCGTCGGCGTAGGATCTGCGGAGAAGCTTAGCCGCGCATTTCAGGCGGTCGAGGTGTGTGATGGGGTGGACCACGTCGTATCCATCACCTGCAGCTACAAGCGCGTTTCTCGGGAGTTTAAGCCGTCCGACAGCGTCGTTACCGTCAACGGTAGCGTTTCAATCGGCGGCGGCCAGTTCGCGGTTATCGCCGGACCGTGCTCGGTGGAAGGGCGAGGGATGTTGCTGCAGATCGCCGAGGCGGTCAAGCGAGACGGTGCGAACATGCTGCGCGGCGGCGCTTTCAAACCCCGCACTTCACCCTACGCGTTCGAGGGTTTGGGCGAAGAAGGGTTGCGACTTCTGGCCGAGGCCTATGGCGAAACGGGATTGCCGGCGGTCACGGAAGTCATGAACCCCGATGACGTGGCACTGGTCTGCCGGCATGCGCATGTGCTGCAGATCGGCTGCCGCAACATGCAGAACAACCCGTTGCTTGACGAGGTGGGTCGGGTTAAAACCCCTGTGTTGCTCAAGCGCCATTTCGCCGCTACCATCGAAGAGTGGCTGCTGGCCGCCGAGAGAATCCTTAAAGGCGGTAACCCTAACGTCATCCTGTGCGAGCGCGGCATTCGCACTTGCACCGAAGTCACGCGCTTTACGCTCGACGTGGGGGCGATCGTGGCGGCCAAGCAGCTTTCCCATCTGCCGATCATCGCCGATCCTTCGCATCCGGCAGGCGACCGCAAATATGTTCCGGCTCTGGCTCGCGCTGCGGTAGCCGCCGGCGCGGACGGATTGATCGTGGAAGTTCACGACAATCCGGAACGCGCCAAGTCCGACGGCAAGCAGTCGCTGACCTTGAGCGGTTTTACAAGGATGATGGAGCAATTGCAGCCCGAGATTGCGCTGTGGAAAGAGCGGTATTTGCTGGCTCATCGCACGCTTGCCCTGGCCGGCTGAAGACCGTTTTCAAAGCTTCGTGCACGCGAAGCTTTTTTGTTTGGCTCCGAAGTGGAATTTCGGAACGCCACACTTCACAAAAATCCGAAATTCACTTCGGGGCGGGACTCGAAAGCGCGGCCGGCCCTTTTTATCTGGAAGTTCTACGACTTTCCCGCGATCTATTTTTGCATTGTTTGACAGCGTAGTTGCGCGGTGTTATATTATTTTTACAAGGCAAGAGCCGCTCGAGAGACCAAAACAGAACTGTTGAAATCAAACCAAAGAAAATGCGGAAAATACTCTAAATTACGTAAGTTTTTTACTTGAGCGTTAGATTTGGGCACGCAAAGGGATAAAAAATTTCACTATATGAATGACGACCGCACTGATAAATTGGCGTTGATCGCCCAGATGATCGATTCCGCGGAAAACAGCATTCAATCCGCAAAGCACCTGCTGCGGGAGCTTTTGGGCGCCCGGGCCGATGCTGGGCCGGGGTTGGCCGAAAAAGCCAAAGCATTAAACGTTTTGTCCGGCGGCAAGGTCATCGAGGGCGTGTTTGACGGGCAGAATATGATTGGGCCGGATAACAAGCAGTATCCGGTGCCGGCCAACTACGCCTCGAAGTCAAAACTCGTCGAAGGCGACGTTTTGAAATTAACCATTGCCGACGACGGGTCGTTTATTTATAAGCAGATCGGCCCGGTTGAACGCAAAAAGATTTTGGGAATCCTGTCGCAAGACGAGAACGGACAATACCGCGTAGTGGGGGAAGGAAAAAGTTACAAGGTTTTGTTAGCCAGTTTGACGTACTTTAAGGCCGAGCCGGGGGACGAAGTCACCATCGTCATTCCCAAAGAGGGTTCTGTCACCTGGGCCGCCGTGGAAAACGTCATCAAGCGCAGCCAAGGCGCGGCCGCGGGCGAAACTAGCGCGCCGGTTTTGAGCCGATCCGGCGACGAAGACGAAGATTTGGACATCAAGGAATAACCGCTATAATCGACTCTAATACAATGCTATCTGGTTTGATTGCCAGCCACGAACGGATAATCCGCCAATTCTCAAGATTTATGGGAATTGGCTTTTTAAATACGGGAGTAGATTTTCTTTTGCTGAACTTTTTAATCGCCCTAACCGGCTTCACCGCCGGGTCTAAACTTTCCGGATTAAACGTGATCTCTTTCAGCGTTGCCGTTTTCCACAGTTTTATCTGGAATAAATTTTGGGCCTTTGCCGGCGAGTCCCGTCTATCTTTGGGAGTGCTGGTTAAAGCCGGCTTAGCGGCCGGAGTCGGGCTTGTCGCCACCGGCGCGGCGATTTACGGAGCGAACATGCGCTTTGCCGGAGTTTATTTTTTGGTCCTTTTGGGATTATTGCTCCTTTTCGAGATCGGTTTGTGGCTTCTGTTCCGCCTCCAAACGGCGCAAAGTCAGCCGGCACTTGGACGAGAATTGGGTTTGTTTATTACCGTGAGCGTAATCGGCACCATTATCAATAGTTCAATTGTGGGTTTAGTTACCCACTTCCTAACGCCCGTTTTGGGCTTGAATGCCCCGGCTTGGGCCAATATCGCAAAAATTCTGGCTACCGGTACTGCTTTAGCGTGGAACTTTGCGGGGTATAAGATGCTGGTGTTCAAGAAGTAGCCGGGTTTAATTGAAGGTTTTTTAAAATTCGCTGGGCTAACCAGGGCTGATTGATTGTGCTATAATCCTCACGGAGAGTTTTTCAAAAGCGTCAGTTTTATGAATCAAGTTTTTTACCGGCAATATCGCCCGCAAACCTTTGCCGAGGTGGTCAACCAAGAACCCATAAAAATCACTTTGCAAAACGCGGTTCGAGACGGTTCCGTGGCCCACGCTTACCTGTTTTGCGGCCCGCGCGGGGTGGGGAAAACGTCAATGGCCAGAATTTTGGCCAAGGCGGTTAATTGTGACAAGCCAAAAAAAGGGGAACCGTGCGACGGGTGTAATGCCTGCGAGGCGATCCGCGGCGGCAAGTTTTTGGACTTGATCGAAATTGACGCGGCTTCGCATACCGGTGTCGATAATATTCGCGAAGTTATTGAGCACGTAAAGTTCTCTCCCAGCCAGGGAAAATTCAAGGTCATCGTGATTGACGAAGTGCATATGTTGTCCAAGGGCGCGTTTAACGCGCTTTTGAAAACTTTGGAAGAGCCCCCCTCTCACGCCCTGTTCGTGCTGGCTACCACCGAATTGACCAAGGTTCCGGCCACGATTGTTTCTCGGACTCAACGTTTCGATTTTAAACGTTTGTCGCAAGCCGACATCGCCGAAAAGCTCATCGGAGTGGCGCGCGACAACAAGTTGCAAGTGGACGATGCGGTGATGAAGCTGGTGGCCCGCGCGGCGGAGGGGAGCTTGCGCGACGCGTTGTCCATGCTGGATCAATTGAGCAGTTTTGGAAAAGCGGATTTGACCTTGGAGCAAGCCGAAGAACTTTTGGGACAAACTTCCTTACGGCTCCTGCAGGAGTTTTTTGATCAAGTTTTTTCCGGCGACGCGGGGAGCGCGATTCGATTTTTAAAAAAAATTGTCAGCGCCGGACGGGACATCACCCAGTTTACCAACGGGTTTTTGGAGTACCTGGATACGGTGCTTGGCTATGCAAGTTCCGGGCCGCAAGCGCCAAGCATGCTCGTCAATGAGGACCGGTTGCTTTTGGAAAAACACGGTCGCGTCCCCCGGGAACGGTTGGTTTCCCTGATTGATCTGGTGTTGGCCGCGGCTCAAAGAATCAGGAGCTCTCCTTTACCGGAACTGCCGCTCGAGCTTGCCGTGGTGCAGTTTGTAGAAGAGGAGCAAACGAGCGACAGTCAGGCAGGTTTCGCCGGAAAAGCCGATTCCAAAATTTTTAAAAGTCATCAAACAAAAAAATCAGACGTGGAGCCCGCGGTTGGCAGCATCCTTTCCAGCGGTGATTCTCCCCCCAATCGTTTTTACGAAGAAACCCATTCGAATTGGAACAAATTTTTGGAACACGTCAAAAGTTATAACCATTCGCTGATTTCGTCATTGCGCCTCGCCAAGGTTGTCGCTTGCGACTCAAGCAAGCTAACCCTATCTTTCCCGTACCGCTTTCACCAGGAAACCGTGGAGCAAAGAAAGAACAAGATCGTCATTGAGAAAGCCCTCGAAGAAATTTTTGCTCGTCCCTTGCGCTTGGAAAGCCGGCTGGCAAGCGATCTTGCAGATGAGCCGGCGGCCAGCGATAAGCCGAAACGGAAAGGAAAACTTGTTGAGGAGGCCCTCAAAGTCTTCGGAGTCGGAAGCTCCAATTCTCCCCTGCCCCCCCGTTAGTGGGGGATTTTTTTGGGATTTAGGCCAGAATTTATTTTAAAAACAATTTTTAGACGAAATTTCTCAAGAGAATTGTCCTCCTGCGGGTGGTCACCCCAAGGG
>JACQJK010000050.1 GCA_016205055.1 Candidatus Doudnabacteria bacterium | reverse complement strand
TTTTAAGCGCGCTGTCCTGCAAGGCCCGGCCGTATGAAAACGTTAATTTCCAAGGAAATGGCCCTGTTTGATTTATGGCGTTTAAATTTTCTGTGGCTCCTGTCTCACTCTGCCCGCCGGAAAGAAAGGCCTCGCCCGGCAGTTCGTTTGGCAAAACTTTTTTGAACAGACGCAATGTCATTTCTGCGATTTGTTCAGGCGTTGCCTTTTGTCCGGAATCTTTTGCCGGCAAAACCATATTTGTTTTCAAAATCATCCCCTCCAATGCAACTCCTTCTTTGGCCAACTCTACAAACAATGATTCTAGAGTTTTCAAACTAACTTCCTCACAACGCTCCATTGAATGACTGCCATCCATCAAAACTTCTGGCTCAACCATTGGCATAAGCCCTGCCTCCTGGCACATCTTGGCATATTTTGCCAGTCGCCGATTGTTTTCTGAAATGTTCTCATCAGTTGGAATACCATCCCCAATGGTAATCACTGCCCGCCATTTGGCAAATCTCGCTCCAAACCTGACATACCCTTTTAATCGTTCGGGCAATCCATCAAGCCCTTTGGTAATTTTTTCATTCGGTGAGCCCAGCGTTTCTTCTGTACCTTGATCAACTTTTATGCCCGGAATAGGCCCAGCATTGGTCAACACTTCAACGAAAGGCACGCCACTTCGCGTTTTTTGCCTTATGGTCTCATCAAACATGATAACTCCGGAAATGTAATCGCCAATCCCTTTGGTGGTAAACAGCATCTCGCGGTAGGCCTGTCGGTTTTCTTCAGTATTCGGCAGGTTAATCTTGCTGAACCGTTTCTCGATTGTTCCCAAACTTTCATCCGCAGCCAGGATACCCTTGCCTGGAGCGACCATAGCTGTTGCAATTTTATTCAGTTCTTCAATTTTCGATTTATCAAACATAATAAAATTATGAACTAAAAATTAGACAAGGTATTTTAACCCTTATCGCCTTCCGTAAAACACTGGCACTGCCGCGGCTGCCTTTTGGACTCACCATAATCATTGCGCTTGCGCTCCTTTCAATAAGCGAGTTGCGATAATTGGCTGCTATCCGATAATTAACAAACTTTTTATGATTCTCTATTACCGAACGCGGATACATTTTCTTTATTGCTACTAAAGCTTCTGTTAGTTTCTTAGCCTTCCTCGGGCCTTCCAATTTCCGGTAATGCTCATATTGTTTTTGGATCGTGTACGGTAGGTACATTTTTAAATGCCCTGTAAGAATTCTATATTTTAAGCATGCTTGGACTATAGCATGGTCTACGCCTTCTGCTCCTCCTGTAACAATTTTACATTTTTTCCTTATTAATTCTCTCGTAATTAGCATCGTTCTTTGAAAAGTTTTTGCACTAATCCATCGATTGCCGCCAAATGCTATCCACTTTCCTTTTAAGGGTTCCTGAAAATTTCTAAGCTTCTTCAGCTCATTTTTGCTGAGCATGGTGATGGGTAGTAATGTATCTGATGGTCCCAGAATTTGCCCTCATAACTACCGAATGCGTAACAATCTTGTGATCCATGAATTTCACTCCCGACAAAAGCGGCCCGTCAATAACGCCGGTCGCCGTAAAGGTCAGCATCGCGCCTCGGGCTAAATCTTCCGAGGTAAAAATTTTCCCCGGGTCTTTAAACCCCATTTTTTCCAAAGCCCCCTGTTGCTTTTGGTCTTTGGGCTTAAACCTTGCAAGAATTTCCCCTCCCAAAATTTTTAATCCCACAGCCGCCAGAACCGCTTCCGTGCTCTTGCCGGTTCCCATTAAAAGGTCAATGCCGCTGTCCGGCAAAGCCGGCGCGATTCCTCCCGCCACGTCGCCGTCCGTAATCAGCTTGACTTTCGCTCCTGCTTTCCGAATCTCCGCGATCAAATCTTGATGCCGGTCGCGATCGAGCATGACGACAGTCAGCTCTTGCGCTTTTTTTCCAAGCGCGGCAGCAACCTTTTTGAGATTGAGTTCAATTGAAATGTTTAAATCTATCGCCTTGGCCGCTCGCGGCCCGGCGGCGATTTTCTCCATGTACATTTCCGGAACCGACAGCAAACTGCCTTTAGGCCCTGCGGCGATCACAGAAATGGCGTTAGGCCGACCGTGCGCCACGCTGTCGGTGGCTTCCAGGGGATCCACAGCCAGATCAATCTCCGGTCCCTGGCCCGTTCCCACTTTTTCCCCGACGTAAAGCTCCGGCGCCTCATCCAGCGCTCCCTCGCCGATGACAATGCGCCCCGAAAACTCGATTTGATTGAAGCGCGCGCGCATCTCGTCAACCGCCGCCTGATCCGCCGCGTTTTTGTCGCCACGACCAACCCAGGAAGCGGCCGCAATCGCCGCCGCTTCGGTCACGCGCACGAATTCCAAAGCTAAATTTCGATCCATAATGCATCACCACCCTGTGGCGCAAGCCGTTTCCTGCCTAGCCTGCGACTGCGGTGTTTACCCTTGGGGTCGTTGCTCGAACCTTGCCGGGGCAGTAGGGTTTGCCCCCACGACCGCATCAAGTAAGAGTTTTCTGATGGTTTCTCGGCCTTTCGGAATTCTCCGCACCCTTTCCCTGGGACTATGCGTGTCCGTTGATTCTCCCGCAGCCCTACTGGCCTGTGCCCTTTCTCGGCTAGAAACGTGCGGTCTGGGCCGAATCGCCTCGGTTTCTTCGGGTGCCTCAACTTCTGGAACCGGCGCTTCACCCCTATCTCGCTCTTCTCCAGGAGCGGGCTCTCTTTCGGCCTGGTCGGACCAAATTTCCTGCTGGGCAACTTTATCGGCAGGAAACTCCACTCCCCTCTGACGCAAGTTCGCTACCCAATGGTGGATAACTTCCAGTCGCTTGCCCACTAATTCACGACTAACTTTGTTTCCCTCGGCCTTTAAAGCGCCTAAATCGGACAAAACCGCTTCCTGTGTTTGTTGGGGAAGCGCGGCAAAAACATCAATTAAATTTTCCAACGCTTCATCCTCAACCTCGTTTCTATCAACAGCCGTCCGGTCAATCCTGGCTATTGCCTCATTTTCCATCACTCCTTTTTCCCTGACCGCGGCCGAGGTTGCGGAGTCCGTTGGCAGACCGCGAATCTCTTTGCCAAGATGACCCCGACCTTCTTTTATTCTATCCCTCGTATCTTTAAAAAATCTCTTTTTTGGCTCCACGCGAGCGTGACTTTCTTCATCTTCGCCGGGATGATAACTGGAGTGTTCTCCTTCGAGTAGTGTGAACATATGTTTAGGTGAATTTTTAAATAATGATTAATCGATTAAAACTTTTTAATAAAAGATGTTGTTTAAACCCTAAACCGCCGATTTACCTCCCGTCAAAACTTCCCGCACCTTGCCCACGATGGCATCCGAGCATATCTCCTCATAATCCAAAAGCTCTGCCGGAGTGCCGGATTTGGGCAATTTGCGAACAGCCATGATGTGGACTTTGGCTCCACTATACGCCAACGACGAAGCCACCGCTTCACCCAAACCGCCTTCCGCATAATGGTCCTCCACCGTGATAATCGCCTGGGTTTCTTCCGCCGCTTTCTCCAACGTTTCCAAATCAAGCGGCTTGACCGTGTAAAGATCAATCACCCGAACGGCGATCCCTTCGTTAGAAAGCAACTCGTAAGCCCCCAGCGCTTCGTGCACGGTAACCCCGGCGGCCACAACCGTAACCAGATCATTTTCGCCGCTTCTTAACACCTTGCTGCCGCCGACTGAAAACCGCTCGTCGTTTCCATAAATCACCGGCGTGTCCTTGCGCGTGGTTCGCAAATAAGTAATCCCGGTATTTTCTGCGGCGAGCTCCACTAATTTTTGCGCGGAAACCGCGTCGCAAGGATACAACACGGTGCTGTGCAGCAACGACCGAAACAGCGCTAAATCTTCCAAGCCCATTTGTGACACTCCGTCTTCCCCGATGGAAACGCCGGCGTGCGAGCCGCAAAAAACGATCCGGGCTCCTGAATAATTGGCCATGCGAATTTGGTCAAAAGCGCGGGTGAAAAAAACCGAGAATGTGGAAACGAACGGCAGCTTGCCTCGGCGCGATAAGCCCAAAGCCGTCCCCACCATGTTTTGCTCGGCGATGTACATTTCGAAAAACCGCTCTGGAAATTTAGCCTTGAAAATTTCCGAAAAAGTGGAGTTGGAAACCTCACCGTCCAGAACCACCAGTTTCGGATACGCTTCACCAATTCTCGCTAGGGCATCGCCATAAGCTTTTCTGGTCGCCACCGTTTTTCCTTTTTCGTAATTGAAATTGAGAATTTGGACTTTGTTTGGAAATTGGAAATTGGAAATTGGAAATTGCTTTTTCTCGGGCATCGCAATCTCACCCCGCAAATTCTTATCGACGCTTCCCAGCTCTGATAACGCTCTATCCAGATCTTCCCGAGAAAGCGCTTTGCCGTGCCAGCCGTCTTTATCTTCCAAAAACGATACTCCCTTTCCTTTTATGGTCTTTGCAATAATCATCCGCGGTTTTCCTCCTCCCCTGGCGCCCGCCTTGCCGCGAGGCAGGAGGGGAGGAGGCCCCGAAGGGGCAAGAGAGGTTGCCCAATCAAACGCCTTGCTAATCTCCCCCAAATTGTGTCCATCTATTGTCGTCGTTTCCCAGCCGAACGCCTCAACTCTTTTTTTATAAGCGTCCAAATCGTGACCGTACATCGTTTCCCGGCTTTGCCCGAGACGATTTACGTCCAAAATTCCAACCAAATTATCAAGCTTGTAATGCGCCGCCAGCTGGATTGCCTCCCAAACCGAACCCTCGGCCATTTCGCTGTCGCCTAATAAGACAAAAGTACGATAAGATAATTTATCTAAATGCTTGGCGTTGATGGCCATGCCGACTCCGACCGACAGTCCTTGGCCCAAGGATCCGGTGGCCGCTTCGGTAAAAGGGAAAGACATAATGGGGTGGCCTTCCAAGGGACTGCCGAATTTTCTTAGGGTCAAAAGCTCTTCCTCGGAAACTTTTCCCGCGGCCGCCCACAGCGAGTAAAACAGCGGGGCGGCGTGGCCCTTGGAAAAAATCAGCCGGTCATTGTTGGGATATTCCGGGTTATTCGCCTCAAACCTAAAAAACCCGCCGAACAGCAAAGTCACCGCGAGCTCCACGGCGGAAAGCGAAGAAGTGGGGTGGCCGGAGCCGGCCGCGGTGGTGGAAACCAGAATGAAGTAGCGAACTAGTTTTGAGAGCTTTTGCAAAGCGTCTATGTCCATACGCCGGGAGAAGGACGATTGCCGAGCTGTGTGAATAATACCACAACTAGCGCATTGTTGCTGTTCGAGTTTGTCGAATGAAAATTATGCTGCGGGCTAAGTCGAGAAGATAATTTTTCCACCGCGTCATCGCTTTGATGCCTTCTCGACTTCGCCTATAATGCTAAAATAGTGATTATTCACCAACTCATTACGACACATATATTGAGGTCATCTAAAAACCCCATTTTGTCTGCAATTTCAGCTTTTCGGCTGCAAATGCTTCATCGGAATTCGCCGTAATACTGCGATTACGTCTTCATTCCGCTTCAGCATTTTCG
>JACQJK010000053.1 GCA_016205055.1 Candidatus Doudnabacteria bacterium | reverse complement strand
TCTTTTATTTTTTCTCCCAGGTAACCGAGAGAAATTGTCACGTCAGTCAAGTTGAAACGGCGCAAACTGGACAAGGTATGTTCCAAAAGGGGCTTGCCGGAAACCGGAATCAGGGCTTTGGGCATTTCGTAGGTTAAAGGGCGAAAATTCACCCCCACGCCGCCGGCCAAAACCAGAACCTTGGTTTCTTTCGGCACTAATACTTGAGAAAGCAAAAATTCAATGGCGTGCGAACGGTTTCTGATCTTTTCTCCGTCTATAACTTGATCTATAAGCGCTAACAGCGTTTTTTTTAAGGTTATCGTCAGCCGGGTTCTGGACATTTTGATTGTTTCTGGCTTTGTTCAGCCAATTATGACAACATTTTTGAAGGACTTATATTTTTCATACAATATCATACACTATCACAAATTGTTGTCAAATTTCTCCTTATTATAAGTGCAGAAAGTGAAGCGCTGTGGCCTTACTGCTCAAAACCACCTTCGTCCGCCTCTGGCGGACTGCGGCGGATTACCGGCCTAGATTTTCGCGTCGAAGTCCGAAGCAAACCATAACTTATAACACCTCATCAAGTATCCCGACTGCCTTACACCCTTCGGGTGATCTCCCGAAGGAACGACATCCATCCGCCTTAGGCGGATGGTCTTCGGGCGGAAACGCCCTCGGGCGCCAGTCGAAGGGAGCGCAAGTCGAATGGGCGGCGGCCGGTAAAAATTTACACTTCACTCCCCTTCCGCTAGTATCAAGATGCTGTAGCGCGGAAAGAAAGAAAAACTCCCCTTTGCGACGGTAATGGCGTTCATGGGAAGCCAGCAGCATAGCAAGTCGATTTAAGCAGACAATCTCCACAAACCGCAATCTGCGATGAAAATCAAAATAAAAACTTTTTTCAAAAAATCCATACCGGGTTTTATCACGGGCGCGGCGGACAACGATCCGTCCGGCATCACCACTTACTCGGTTTCCGGAGCACTGTTTGGCTTTTCGCAGCTCTGGATCGTTCTGCTTGCTACTCCGATGCTGATTGCCATGCAAAGCACCTGTGCCCGGATCGCCAACGTTACCCGCAAAGGGCTTGCCGAGGTATTGCAAACCCGCTACTCGCGCACGGTCGCTTGGATAGCAACGGCGATATTGATCATCTCCAACGTCGCCACAATCGGCGCGGACATCCTGGCGGTGGCTTTTGCTTTGGAGATTTTGACCCACGTCGCGCTTTCCTGGTGGTTGCTTCCTGTTGCGGGGAGTGTTTTGTACCTCGTAATTTTCAAAAACTACCGCGCCATCAGAAAATTTTTACTGTTAATGATCATCTTTTTTTTAAGCTACTACCTTGCGGCGTTTTTGGCAAAACCCGACTGGACGGAAGTGTTAAGGGGGCTATTCGTGCCTTCTTTGTCTTTATTTGACCAAAAATTTTTTGCCGCGGCTTTAGCGATCCTAGGCACAACAATTACTCCCTACCTGTTCTTTTGGGAAGCCAAAGAAGAACTGGAAGAGCACCGTTCTAGCGCCGAGGCAAAAAGTGAAGCCAAGCATGAGGACCGGGTCAATGCGCCCGGGCTTATTTTCTCCCAGCTCACCACCGTTTTCATCATCATCGCCACTGGCGCGACTTTACACGCGTCTGGACAAGGCATTTCTTCCGCCATAGACGCGGCTCGCGCGCTGGCGCCCATTGCCGGGAATCTGGCCTCGGCGCTGTTTGCTGTTGGAATCATTGGAGCGGGACTTCTGGCTTTGCCGGTGCTGACGATTACGACTGCGGAAACCGTAGCGGAAATGCTCGGATTCAAACATCACCGGCTGGACAATAAACCGAAAGTCGCAAAGCAATTTTACTTGGTTGTGGCTTTGTCACTGCTGGCAGGTGTTTTATTACTGCTGGTTGGCCTTGACCCTTTGCGCGCGCTTTATTATTCACAAATTTTGGCCGGCCTAATCTCTCCGGTCTTGATCGTTTTCATATTACTTGCGGCCAACGATAAAACCGTCATGGGTCAAAACCGCAACAGCGGTTTTGACAATATTTTCGGGTCGCTCGCCGCAATCGTGATGGTCTTGGCAGCAGTATTTATGTTTACGTCATAAGGCATCAAGAGGAGGGGCGTGTAAAAATTTTCCCGAAAAGTTATCCACAACGAAAAACAAAAAAATAAGACCCGCGGGCTAGAATAAATAGTGAGTTATCATTAAACTCTCAAAAACCCATGTCGGATAACGAAGTCCTCCTTTTTTCTCTAATCGCCTCGATCATGGCGGTAATCTACGGGTTGGGACTGGCTTTCTGGATTAAAAAACAGCCCGGCGGGGATGCTAAAATGAACGAAATCGCTCACGCCATTCAAGCCGGAGCGCGAGCGTATCTTAACCGCCAGTACCGAACGGTGGGGATCGTCGCCAGTGTATTATTTTTAATTCTGCTATTCACCCTGGGAACAAAAGTGGCTGTCGGTTTCCTGGTCGGCGCACTTGCCTCCGCAATTTCCGGATACATCGGCATGTCAGTGGCGGTGCGCGCCAACGTGCGTACGGCACAAGCCGCCAAACAGGGGCTGACTCCGGCTTTCCGCCTGGCTTTTCGCGGCGGAGCGGTAACCGGTTTTTTGGTTGTCGGCCTGGCGCTTTTGTCTGTGACCTTATTTTACTGGGCAACCGGCGACCTCAAAGCATTAATTGGGCTGGGATTCGGCGGCAGCTTAATTTCCATGTTTGCCCGCCTCGGAGGCGGGATATTCACAAAGGCCGCTGACGTCGGCGCGGATTTGGTGGGCAAAGTGGAAGCGGGCATTCCGGAAGACGACCCAAGAAACCCGGCCACGATCGCCGACAACGTCGGAGATAATGTCGGCGATGATGCCGGCATGGCCGCGGATCTGTTTGAAACTTATGTGGTTTCGATTGTTGCCGCTATGGTTTTAAGCAACTCCCTGTTTTCCGGTTCCCAACAAATCGTCATGTTTCCGCTATTAGTCGGAGGGGTATCGATTATTGCCTCGATTATCGGATCACTCTTTGTCAGGACAGCCAAATCAGGAAAGATCATGAGATCGCTTTACGCCGGTTTAGCGGCCAGTTCAGGGCTGGCGGCCATCGCCTTTTACTTTCTTGCGGACTTTGTTTCCGAGGCGGTTTTGAAGCAAGAAGGCATTTATCTCGTGTCGCCGGCCCCGAAGATTTTTTTCTCCCTGTTAATCGGTTTAGTCGTCACGGCTCTTTTGATGCTGATTACTGATTACTACACGGGCAAGTCCCATCGCCCGGTAAAAATGATCGCCCATGCTTCCACCACCGGACACGGAACCAACGTCATCGCTGGGCTGTCGATCGGTTTGGAATCCACCGCGCTGCCGGCTTTGGTAATTATAGCGGGCCTGCTGATTTCTTATTCGCTGTTAGGCCTGTTTGGCACGGCGCTGGCGGTAATCGCCATGCTTTCTCTCACCGGCATCATTGTCGCCGTTGACGCTTTTGGACCCATTACCGACAACGCGGGCGGGATTGCGGAAATGGCGGGACTGCCGGAAGAAGTACGGGAAGTTACCGACCAACTCGACGCCGTGGGCAACACGACTAAAGCGGTGACCAAAGCATACGCGATCGGCTCGGCGGGCTTAGCCGCGCTGGTTTTGTTCTCGGCGTACGTGCAGGAACTGGAAGCGATCGGCCGCAGCACGTCTTTTGGCTTGGGCGACGTCAACGTGATCGCCGGTCTATTATTTGGAGCATTGATCCCCTACCTCTTCGCCAGCATCAGCATGCGGGCGGTCGGCAAAGCTGCCGGCGACGTGGTGGAGGAAGTCAGACGGCAATTTCGTGAGATCCCCGGAATTATGCAGGGAAAAGCCAAACCCGATTACCACCGCGCCGTTGACATTGTCACCAAAGCTTCGATCCGTGAAATGGTCGTGCCGGCGCTTTTGCCGGTTGTTGCGCCAATTTTGGGTATTGTAATTTTAGGCCCGGCCGGTCTTGGCGGGTTGCTTATCGGCTCGCTGGTTTCCGGACTGTTCATTGCCATTTCCATGACGAGCGGCGGAGCGGCCTGGGACAACGCCAAAAAATTCATTGAAGCGGGAGAATACGGCGGCAAAGGGTCGGACGCTCACAAGGCCGCGGTGACGGGCGATACGGTGGGCGATCCTTACAAAGACACGGCCGGTCCGGCGATTAATCCGCTCATCAAAATAATCAACGTAGTTGCGTTGCTGATCGTGGGCTTGCTCAAGTAACCCTTGCGACCCATTATATCAAAATTATACGACCGTGACGTTTGATATACAGAGGGTAAGGAAGACAGTGGGCATAAAAATATACATTCCTTAAATGCGCGCGCGGGATACACCAAAAGCGGGGTCTTTATGGTTTGCGAACATTCGTTAGTTTAGAAAGGTATTGAATTGATGTTTGCTTCCTCTTCCGGCTAAGACGGATTTTTTAGGCCGGCAGGCAACCCCATCGCAAGAGCCAAGCATCTGCCGGTAGAAACAAATACTATTTATTCCGCTAATCTTATAATCTTACAT
>JACQJK010000052.1 GCA_016205055.1 Candidatus Doudnabacteria bacterium | reverse complement strand
GGTCGAGTTGGTTTTTTTCCGGGGCGATAAGGAATTGAGTTTGAGTTTCGAGTTGGGAACTTTGAAATAAAACCCAGACCGCACGGGCTTAAGCAAGAGTAAGAGTGCGGGGTGAACGACATATGAAGCAAGAACAGCAAAACTGTATATTCTGTAAAATCATCAGGGGCGAAGTCCCTTCCACGAAAGTTTACGAGGACGAGAAAATCATTGCTTTTTTGGATATCCGTCCGATAACCGAGGGCCACACGCTGGTGGTCCCAAAAGCACATACCTCCGGTCTTTTGGATACGCCCGGGCAGACTTTGGCGGAGCTGGTTTTCGCGGCGCAAAAAATCGGACAAGCCCTTGTCACCAGTTTGGGAGCCGAGGGTTTTAATTTAACTTGCAATAACGGTAAAGCGTCGGGGCAGGTCGTTTTTCATTTGCATTTTCACCTGATCCCCCGCAGGGCTTCCGACGGGCTGTCTTCTTGGCCGCACCGCGAGTATGCCCTCGGGGAAGCGGAAAAGATGGCGGAAAAAATAAAAAGCGCTCTGCAATGAAGATTTTCGTGTCAGGATCGCTGGCTTACGACCGCATCATGGATTTTCCGGGACGCTTTGCCGAGCACCTGAATCCGCGGAAGTTGCACTTAATCAATTTGAGTTTTGCGGCCAAAAGTTTAAAGTTGAGTTTCGGCGGCACGGCCGGGAACATCGGCTATTCCCTTGCTCTGCTTAAGCACCGGGCCTGCTTGATAGGGAATTTAGGCGCGGATGGAAAAGATTACCTTGCACGGCTTCACCGGTTGGGTTTGGATACTTCACATATCCGGTTGATTTCTAGTGCGCAGACGGCCGGGGCTTACATTATCACCGATCGAGACGATAACCAGATTACAGCATTTTTTGCCGGGGCGATGAATCATCACTCGAAGTTGCCAAAAAGCGGAAGGGACGATCTGGCGATTGTTTCCGCCGACGCGTCCCAGAATATCATGGCGCAGGTTGCTCACTTCAGAAAAACTCACACCCCTTATGTGTTTGATCCCGGTCAGCAAATTACCGCTTTGAGCACAAACGGGCTTGCGCGAGCAATCCGGGGAGCCAAGGTCGTGATTGGCAATGATTACGAAATGGACCTGCTTGTCAAACGTGCTCGCTTCCGGCCAAAGTCCGACCAGGTGGTAGTCACGACCTTGGGCGCTAGGGGCTCGGTGATTAAAACTGTCAATAAAATGTTTAGCATCCCGCCGGTTCGCCCCAAAAAGGTAGTTGATCCCACGGGCGCCGGGGATGCTTACCGCGCGGGTTTGCTTTCCGGCATATCGCGGGGCTGGGATTGGCCAAAGAGCGGCCGTTTGGCTTCTCTGGTTGCCGCTTTTGCCGTACAATATTACGGAACGCAAAAGCATCGGTTTAATTGGCGCGGGATATTAAAATCCTATAAAAAAAATTTTGGAGAATCCTTATGAGACCAGAAAGATACAGTTTGACGGGAGCGGAGGAAAAAAAACCTGAAAAAAAACAGGGAGCGGGGATATCCCGGCGGGAATTTTTGGCCGCGGGACTTGGCGCCTTGGCGGCTTTATCCCAGCGAGGCGATAAGCCGTCACGCGGCGAAGCGCCGCTAGAACAGCCGGCCGACCGGGAGTTTACGGAAAATTTTTTGTTATTGTCGATTTCTCGCGGCGAAACTCCCTCTTTTCTCCGGGAGGGCGCAAAAAAACTCACTCCCGAGGGATTTGTTTGGCATGCCGCAAATGCAGAGCCGTTATCCGAAAGTCGGAAAGCGGAGTTACTGGATACGGCAAAAACCGTATCTGCGGAGTTCGGCGCGGAAATTTTATGGTATTTAAAAGAAGCGCACTTTTTTGCCGAAAAGAAAGCAATCCCGCCGCAACCGCGGTTCAGTGGCTGGGCGGAAAACGATCTGCCGGTTGATGATATTAAAGACTTTTTCACAAAGGGGGGTTTTCCGCGAGGAACCATAATGGGTAATGTAGCCGGGATACGCTATGATACCTTTACCGATCCGAATATGCAGGAAGGGTATAGACGAGTATATGGAGAAAACCGTAGTCTGCCCAGCGCCACTGCCAGTTTGGAAAATCGTCTGACTTTTTATCGGCAACCCAATTCCACCCAGTTTGAAGCTGTGTCAGAGTTAGTCCACAGCTTTCGAAGAACGGCTCCGCACGAAGTCGGTCACGCCAGTTCTTGGATGAACCGCAAAGGGATGAAACTCTCCGACAGGTTAGCTTTTCTTAAAGACGCCTTAGCAGTTTATGAAGAGAAGGAGCGGTCAAAAGTACTGGTTTGGTTGCGTACGCGTCATTCCACGGGAGACGAGCCAGCAGATTACGAGAAAATACAGAATCCAAACGCAAAGCTGCAAAAATATCTGCAAGTGGAAGAAATGACAGCCGATTTATTCGCCTTGTACTTGGATATGAATATGCCGCCAGTGAAATTCGCCGGAGCCGGTCAGGAAAAAGGAACTTTTGGTTATAATGCCACTGATAAGGAAAAAAACTTAATTCACCGCTACTTTCTAAAAGACGATCCAAACTTTGACCCGCAAAAGGCGTGGACCATTCGACATGACACGGAATACAACTTCCGTCGTAAGATGAATGCGTTGGTGAAAAGAAAAAACTGGTTCGTTCTTGAGCATTGATATGAAATACGATATCAAATCGTCCCGTCTGGCGGCCGCCGGCAGCCAGCGTATCCAGTGGGCCGCGCGGGAAATGCCGGTTTTAAAATTGATTCGCCAGCGGTTTAGCAAAGAAAAACCGCTGGCCGGACTGCGCTTGAGCGCTTGCCTGCACGTGACCAGTGAAACGGCAAATTTAATGGACACCCTTGCCGCCGGCGGCGCGGAAGTGATGTTGTGCGCATCCAACCCCCTGTCAACGCAGGACGACGTGGCCGCTTCTTTGGTTCGGCATTATTCCATTCCCGTTTTCGCCATCCGCGGCGAAGACCGAAAAACCTACTACCGCCATTTAAATCAAGCTCTGGCCCTGCGGCCGCAGATCACCATGGACGACGGCGCGGATTTGGTTTCGCTTTTGCACGGGAAGAAAAAAAATCTGGCCAAAAACGTCTTTGGTTCCAGCGAAGAAACTACCACTGGCGTCATTCGGTTGCGCGCGCTGGAGAAAAAGGGTCTTTTGAAATTCCCGGTGATCGCCGTCAACGACAGCAAAACCAAACATTTGTTTGACAACCGCTACGGCACGGGACAATCAACCATTGACGGAATCCTGCGCGCCACCAATGTGCTGTTGGCCGGTAAAACTTTCGTGGTTGCCGGATACGGGTACTGCGGCAAAGGCGTGGCCGCCCGCGCGCGCGGCATGAACGCGATCGTCGTGGTCACCGAAGTTGACCCGGTGCGGGCCTTGGAAGCGCGCATGGACGGGTTTGAGGTTTTGCCCATGGGGCAAGCAATTAAACGAGCCGACCTGTTGGTCACCGTGACCGGCAACGTCAACGCGGTGGACGTTGAGCATTTTCGGGCGATCAAAGACGGTTGCATTGTGGCTAACGCCGGTCATTTTAACGTGGAGTTGAATCTTGCCGGCTTGAAGCGTCTAAGCAAATCCGTCACGTTCCTTAAGCCGAACGTGGAAGAATATCTTTTGAAAAACGGCCGGCGCGTGTTTGTATTAGCCCAGGGGCGCTTGGTTAATCTTGCCGCTGCCGAAGGGCACCCCTCGATGGTGATGGATATGAGTTTTGCCAACCAGGCGTTGGCCGCCGTGTTCATCGCCCGCAATCACGCGCGATTGCAGAAGAAAGTTTATTCCGTGGAGCGTGAACTGGACGAAGAAGTTGCGCTGCTTAAGCTGCGTTCCATGGGCATTGTTATTGACAAGCTTAGTGAAAAGCAAAAAAGATACTTAAGCTCTTGGCAGGAGGGGACGTAAGATGAATGAGAGTTGGAAGAAGGTTGCCGGCCGCAAGGTTTACGAGAACCCGTTTTTTGCGGTTTTCGACGACGACGTGGTGAAACCGGACGGCAGCCGGGGCAAGTACTACGTTATGAGAAGAAAAAACGGCGTAGTCATAGTTCCTTTTGACGGCGAAAAATTGTTTTTAATCAACCAGTATCGATACGCATTGCTAGCCCGCACTTGGGAGTTGCCGGCCGGCGCGAGCGAATCCGATGATTTGCTTTCCGAAGCAAAAAAAGAATTACTGGAGGAAACCGGCTATTCGGCCAAGAGTTGGACTTTTATCGGCAAGTTTGACTGCGCTCCCGGATTCACCGATCATGCCGGTCACGTTTTTTTAGCAACGGGCTTGCATTCCGGCGATCACAAGCGCGAAGGAGGAGAAGTTGACATGTACATGCGGGGATTTACACTTGCGGAGATCGATAAGATGATCAGTGCGGGCCAAATCACCGACAGTTGGACCATAACCTCGTTTTATTTTTTCAAACAGCACTTAAACAGGTGGTAGGTTGTAGCTTGTAGGATTGATTTAAATGACAATAGAAAGTTACAAGGATTTGATAGTTTGGCAGAAGTCAATGGAACTTGTGGTTGCGGTTTACGAACTTACAGATTAATACCCAAAAAGCGAAACTTATGGATTAATCTCTCAAACTCATAGAGCCGCAGTTTCAATCCCTTCAAATATCGCGGAGGGCAGAAGGCGTGGTTCAAGAAAGGACTTTAGGCATTTCGTTATTACTGCGTTTGGTTCGGGCGCAGAGTTGGAAACACTATTAGCAGTAGCTAGGCGCTTGCCGTGGGGCAAGACCTTAATTTTGATAAAATTGATGTGTTACTTGAGGAAGTGATGAGAACGTTAAATCGTTTGAGCTCCAGACTACAAGCTACAAGCTAATTCCTACAAGCTAAGCTATGAAACTTTTGATTACCGGTGGGGCTGGGTTTATCGGCAGCAATTTTATTCATTACTGGCTTGCGCATCACCCGCAGGACCATATCGTGAATTTCGACAAATTAACCTACGCCGGCAACCTCGAGAATTTAAAAGACGTCGAGGGCAATGCGAATTATTTATTTGTCAAAGGAGATATCTGCGATGCTGGCTCCGTGGCGCGAGCAATGGAGGGCTGTGACGCGGTCGTTCATTTTGCCGCCGAAACCCACGTGGATCGATCGATTTCCGACCCGGAAGTGTTCGTTCGCACGAACATTTTAGGAACAAACGTTTTGCTGGAAGCGGCGAAAAAACTCAAAATATCTCGTTTTCACCATGTGTCCACCGATGAAGTTTTTGGGTCTTTGCCCTTGGGAACGCCGGATCGTTGGACAGAAAATACTCCTTACGCGCCGCGCAGTCCGTACGCTGCCTCCAAAGCTGGAGCGGATCATTTGGTGCGGGCTTATCACGCAACTTACGGCTTGCCCGTAACCGTTTCCAACTGCGCTAATAACCTCGGCCCTTACATGTTTCCGGAAAAGCTGATTCCCTTGGCCATTACGAATTTGCTGGAAGGAAAAAAAGTGCCGCTGTACGCTCCAGGCAACCAGGTCCGGGAGTGGCTTTATGTGACCGATCATTGTCGCGCCATAGATTTGATTTTACTCAAAGGCAGGCCCGGCGAAACTTACTTCGTGGGGCCGGGCAATCCCGCTTTTTCTAATTTAGAGGTGGTCAAAAAGCTGCTAAAGTTGATGGGGCTGGGAGAGGATCGGATCGAGTTTGTTGCCGATCGCCCGGGTCACGACCAGCGCTATGCCCTTGATTGGTCAAAAATCAAAGCGGAGCTGGGTTGGGAGCCGAAAGTGGGGTTGGATTTGGCTTTGTCAAAAACCGCGGAGTGGTACAAACAGAATGAGTCATGGTGGAAGCGGGTAAAGTCGGGTGAATATCAAGAGTACTATAAAAAGCAGTATCAAGGGCAGCCATGAAAGTTCTTATCATCGGTGCAAATGGCATGCTCGGTCGGGCGTTGGGGGAATCCTTTGCCGATCTGCACCCCGCGCTATGGGACTTGGGCGATATTGATATTACCGATTTTGAGACGAGTGCTAAGAAGATCCACAAAGAAAAGCCGAAGTTGATCATCAACGCCGCGGCGATGACTGACGTGGACGGCTGCGAGGATAACCCCGCCAGCGCGCATCGTCTAAACGGCGAAGCGCCCGGGCAGTTAGCGCTTCTCGCAGACGAACTCGGCGCGATTTTGGTGCAGTACAGCACGGCTTACGTTTTCGACGGGAAATCAAAAGCGGGGTATGACGAAAGCGCGATGCCCATGCCCTTGTCGGTTTACGGTAAAACCAAACTGCAAGGGGAGCGGGGGGCAAGCATGGCCAAAAAACATTACATTTTGCGTTTGGATCGTCTGTTCGGCCAAGCCGGAAGCGGCAAACAAAGTTTTGTCGAAAAAATGTTGAGTTTGGCTGCGACCAACAAACCCGTTGCCGCCATTGACGATGAATATGGTTGCCCGACTTGGAGTTCCGATTTGGCATTATTGACCAGGAAAATCTTCGAGGGAGACCGGCCTTTTGGCATCTACCATGTTGCCAACGCCGGTTATTGCAGCTGGTTTGAGTTCGCCCGCGAGATTTTCAAATTAAAAGGAATTGAGGTAGAATTAGTGCCGGTTCCTGCTGCCACTTTTCCGCGCAAAGCGGTTCGGCCCAAGTACGCGATTATCAATAACACCAAATTACCACTTGTCAGGCCGTGGCAGGAAGCATTGGTCGATTATTTAGCAAACTACCCAATATGAAAACAGTTGAAGTTTACACTTGCAAAACCGAAGCCGAAGCCAAGATGATTGGTAAGCTCTTGGAAAAGCACGGGATTAAAACCCGGGTAAATCAAGGCGGTCAAATGGCCCAGATGAAAGCCGTTGCTGGCAACGCTGTACTTCCCGGCGAACGTTGGCGGGTCAGCTGCGAGCAAGCCAAAGAAAAACAAGCAAAGGATGTGCTATTCGTGAAGTCTAATTTTGGCGTTACAGCGCCATCAGCACTCAAACCGACGTTGACCGTCACAAGAAAAACTCCGCTTTTCTTGAAACTCTGGACGGCTTTGTACCTGACGTTATTTTCGGTCGCGGTTGTTGTCGCGCTGTTCGAACTGGTAAAATACTTTTTAACCACAAGAAAAGTTCTATGAAAGGGATAATTTTGGCAGGCGGCACCGGGACACGCTTGCGTCCAGTGACTTTCGTTACGAATAAACATCTGCTGCCGGTTTACGACCGGCCCATGATATTTTTCCCCCTTGCCACCATGGCCGCTTGCGGATTTTCCGACGTGCTTATCGTGTCCGGCCGGGAGCACGCAGGTCATTTCTTGAACTTGCTCGGTTCGGGAAAAGAGTTAGGTTTACGATTGTCTTACGAAGTTCAGGAAGAAGCCGGAGGCATTGCCCAAGCCCTGTCCTTGGCCGAGGACTTTGCCGATTATGCAAGCGTTGCCGTGCATTTGGGCGACAACATTTACGAAAACAGTGAGCAGTTGGTG
>JACQJK010000003.1 GCA_016205055.1 Candidatus Doudnabacteria bacterium | reverse complement strand
TATCAAAAGATTAAATATTGTTGCGGTAGATACTTGATACCTAATACTTAATACTGGCGACCTTTGTCATTCTTCCGTGACTCGAAGCACTTCGGCCACGTCGGTTGTCCCTTCTAAGGCCTTTAACAATCCGTCTTGAATCATACTGATCATTCCGGAACGCGCGGCTTGGGCTTTGATCTCCACGGTTGAACTTTCGGCAAAAATCAGCTTTTGCATCGCATCATCCACTAAAAAAACCTCAAACACCCCGATTCTTCCCTTGTAGCCGATATAATGGCAAACCGCGCAACCGGGGCTGTGAAAAAATTTCAAATCTTTGGGCACGGTTACTCCCGCCGCCGGGGAGATCGAGTTTAAAATAGCTCGAACGCGCGCATACATGCTCGGACTTAATTTTTCTTCGGTTTTACAATTTTGACAAATCTTTCGCACCAGCCGCTGGGCAATGACGGCGGAAAGGGCCGGCGCTAGGATGACCGGCCGCACGCCCAAGTTCAACAGCCGCGGAATGGCGCCGGCCGCGTCGTTGGTATGCAAAGTCGAATAAACCATGTGGCCGGTCAACGCCGCCTGGGCCGCGGTTTCAGCGGTATCAAAGTCCCGAATCTCCCCGACCATAATCACGTCCGGGTCCTGACGCAAGGTGGACTTTAAAGCATTGGCAAAGGTTAGACCCAAGCTCTCGTCGATCTGAATTTGTTCGACGCCGGAGAGTCGATACTCGACCGGGTTTTCCAAAGTGATAATCTTCACGCCGGGCTGGTTTTCTTCTTTCAAAAACGCGTAAAGCGAGGTGGTTTTCCCGCTCCCCGTCGGCCCGGTAGTCAAAATCAGCCCGTGGGGCCGGGCAATGACATCGGCAACGCGCTGGTAAGCCAAATCGCGCAAGCCCAAAGATTTAATCTCCAAAGCGACCTGCTCGCCAAGCAAGCGCAACACGACCGCCTCCCCGTAAGTGGCGGGGAGCACCGAAACGCGGATTTCGAACTGATGGCCTGAAGCGTTAATCACAAAACTTCCGTCTTGGGGCACCTTGGTTACGTTGAGTTTCATCTTGGCGAGAATCTTGATTCTCGAAATAAAACCATGATACCCGGTGATATGAAACCGAGCGATTTCCTGCAGCACCCCATCGATGCGAAAGCGGATCGAGAACTGCTCCTTTTCCGGTTGAGCGTGAATGTCGGAGGCCTCCAAACTGACCGCGGCGGTGAGTAATTTACTTAAAAACTCCGTGGCGGAAACTTGCAGAATGTCTGGACCGGAAGCGGCGAGAGTTTTCAAATCAACCACGGCCGCGGGAACATTATCGGACACCACTAATTTCTCGGCACTGTCCGTTTTGATTTTAATGCTCTCGTATCCTTTTAGCGCGTTTGCGTAGCCGCTATGAGAAACCAGATAAACGTCAACGGTGTAATGACCTTTTTCCAAATAAGAAAGTACCTCGTTTAAATTGGGATTGTTATGATTGACCATCCCCAATTTTAAGTTGTTCTTATCCCGGTAAAAAGGCACAACTTCGGCCTTCGCGGCCTGCTCAAAAGTCAAAACGCCCAAGGCGGCCTGGTCAACTGGGAAGGCGTAGAGATTGAAATAAGGCAAACCCAGTTTTTTAGCGTAAGCCGCGACCTCCCGCTCTTCAAACCTTCGGTCAAGATCGGCAACCGCTTGAGTAACTTTCCCGGTTTTACCCCCGGTTAACTCGCTGCTGGAAAGCCGCAGGTTATTAAGACGGCGGGCCGGTTCCATGTTCTTTAGTGTTTGTGTCATAACCCTAAATTCCCCTTCGATTATAACGGTTTTTCAAGAAAAACACTAAGGGGGACGTTTTACGACAGTAAAAACACGCGACTCTAAGTTTCGGGTGGCAAGCACGATCTTGATTATTTGGGTTTTACTCGGGCAAGTCGGGCGAGTAATTCTGCTTCTGCCTCGGTCAGCGTGGCAGCGGAAGGACGGAAGGTAAAAATATTCCCATGCGACTGTTCAACTCCAAGTAAACTTCCAATTTCCAATGACGAGAGCGTGGGATGAATATAGACTAACCCACTTATGCGGCCTAACGCCTCCTCATACAACACTGCGATGAGTTTCGAATCAGACAAAGACGCGACTAATTCCTCCGCCACCGACAAAATCTCGGCAACGCCGCTGCCGGTCTTGGCGATATCCTCTTGCCGCAACAACGAATAGGATAAGCCCAACTCGGGGACTTGCCGCAACCTCGCCAGCGCCCGGCCCCAGAGTTTCAACAAACCCACGCTTTTGGTCTTGTACAAATACTTGATAATTCCTTGCTGGTCCGCTCCTTGGGAAATTAGGCTAGAGGCCCGTAAAAACGATTTCGGAGTGGTCTTGATGTGTTGGAAGCTATTGGTTTCAATCAAAATCCCGGCCAAGAGATTGGTGGCGATGGGGCCTTCAACGAGATTGGTTTCAAAATTTTCCAAAAGCTCGGATAGGATTTCCGTGGTGGCGGTCGCCGTGATATCAACCAGATTAATTTCGCCAAAATGCTCATTGTTAGAATGGTGATCGATGTTAACGATGGGCGTCTCGAAAAATAAATCAGCGTTACCTTCATATAAACTCCCGTACAAATCAAGCGAGGCAACCCCCAAGCTAATGATTAAATCATAAGGAAAACGGTCGGATTTAAAACTGACGTCCTCCTGCCGGTACTGTCCGCTTTGGGGCTTAAGAAAAATGTCCACTTTCTCCTTTGACTCATCTCGGTGATAACTTAACTCGTCCAAGGGAGCGTCGGTCGTGCGTACCGAAATAACAAAACCCCGACCTTGCTCAAGTTGGGTGCTGATTTGGTCGACGCCGGGCAAAAACCCATAGCGCTCCGGTATGGCCCCCAAACATACGAGTTTCGGATCCTTGTCAAGCCGATGCAGAAAACCATGCAAGGCCAAGGCCGCGGCTAAGCTGTCGCCGGTGGGAAAAGTGGGCAGGGGAAGCAGAATCCGGTGGGCTTTGCTGATACTTTCGAAAATCTGTTTTTGAATCGTGATCTCCATGATAACACCTAAGAATTCCTCCTAATTTAGCAGATACAGATCTTATGTCAAGCGCATATGCCAAAGCTGTGATAAAATTACAACTATGACGACCTACCTGTCTTCTTCCGCTAAGCAAACTAGGGCGGTCGCAAGCGCGCTGGCCAAAAAGTTAAAACGATCTGCCGTAGTGACGCTGTCTGGAGAGCTGGGAAGCGGAAAAACCCAGTTTGTAAAAGGTCTTGCGCGCGGTTTAGGTATTAAACAAACTATCACCAGTCCTACCTTTATTTTGTTGCGCAGCTATAGGTTGGGGGGTGGGAAGAAAAGGCAAAGGGCAACTTTTTTTTCCCACCTTGACCTTTACCGCATAAAAAAAACATCTGATCTAGATAACCTCGGACTCACTGAAATCCTCAACCGAAAAAATCACATAATCGCAATCGAATGGCCAGAAAAAATAAAAAAACTTCTGCCCAAAAATCACATCCGGGTCTTCATCGATCATTATGGAAACGCTTCAAATCAAAGAAGGATTAAAATTGTGGGTGTGTCATGAAAACTCCACTTATTAGCCCTCCCCAGCGTCAAGGCGGTGTTGGAAATTTAATGCGGAGGTCAATCCTCTCTTTGGGAGGAGTTCTGGCGGCTGTTGGTTTTTTGCTGCCCGCCCCGCCACTGACAGCCGACGATTTGCCTCCTCCCAGGATCGAAAAGAGAAATTTTGGCTTCATGAAAAAAACCCAATCCTGGGCATCGGACACATTACTTTTAAATTTTGAAAACGATACCTACGAGCTCCGCGAGCAAATCCCGCTCTGGCACCAGTCCCAAACCATAAAACTTTCTCCCCGGCCCCACCCGCCCCTGGCCGCCTCTTACCAATCAATAAACGACCTACTGGTTAGCTTCGGCCTGCAAAACCCGTGGACCGCTTTCCTAACAAACGAGCCAGTGCTGGGATTTGACTTAGACGAACAAGAAATCTATGATTATTTGAATCGCCAAGTGGCGATAAAAATAAACCGCTCGCCCCAGGACGCCCGTCTGGTAATCGCAAACGGGCGCGCTGGCGACTTTCAGCCGTCGCTTGTGGGTCAATCCCTGGATCTGCCTAAAACGATCAGCACAATCAAACAATCCCTGTTCACAAACCAGTCTATCTCTTCCTTGTCGGTCGCAACCGTGCCGCCGCGGATTAAGCTTTCCGAAACTAATGCGTTGGGCATTAACGAATTGGTGGCAAGGGGAGAGTCGGATTTTGCCGGCTCTTCGCAAAGCCGCATCCACAATATCCGCAAGGGGGCCGAGCGTTTTACTGGCTTGATCTTGAAGCCGGGAGAGGAGTTCTCCTTTAACCAATATCTGGGGCCGGTCACGAAAGACGCGGGATTCAAACCAGAGCTAGTCATTAAATCGGTGGGCACCGTCCCTGAACTCGGAGGCGGCTTGTGTCAGGTGTCCACCACCGTATTCCGCGCTGCGCTGTACGGAGGTCTCCCGGTTACCGCCAGAAAAAATCACTCCTACGCCGTCAAATACTATGCTCCGCAAGGCACCGATGCGACCATCTATCCGGGCGTAGTTGACCTCAAATTCCTCAATGACACGCCAGCACATCTTTTGATCAATACCCGCCTCGAAGGAACAAAGCTTTATTTTGAATTCTACGGCACGGGCGATCAACGCTCGGTAGTCATCGAGGGGCCTTTCCAATACGATAAACAGCCGAACGGAGCGATGAAGGCGCGGCTCAAACGCATCGTGACAAAGCCCGGAGAAAAAACAACTGACGACTTCTTCTCTAAATACGTACCCAAGGAACTCTTCCCCACCATCTATGAATACCCAAGCGCTCAACCCGTCAGCCCGAACCAAACCAACCAGGGAACTGCCGAAAACCAAACTCCTCCCACCCAGTAATAATTAATAAATTTTTAACATGAATTTTGCAACTGTTTCTCTTCCTT
>JACQJK010000008.1 GCA_016205055.1 Candidatus Doudnabacteria bacterium | reverse complement strand
GGGCCGGTCAGATGACGTCATGAACATTTCCGGACATCGTTTATCCAGCGCGGAAATTGAAAGCGCCCTTGTGTCACATCCTGCGGTGAGCGAGGCCGGGGTAATAGGCAAGCCCCACCAGATTAAAGGAATGGTCGCCAAGGCCTTTGTGATTTTAAAGTCGGGCCACCAGCCGAGCGATGAGCTGGTATTGCAACTTAAAGCGCATTTAAAAAAGACCATCGGCCCGCTGGCGGTTACCGAAGAGATTGCTTTTGTAGATAAATTGCCTAAAACGCGCAGTGGGAAGATTATGCGCCGCGTGTTGCGTGCCCAAGAGATGGGCGAAGATCCCGGAGACGTTTCCACTTTGGAGGATTGATTTTTTAAGTTTGACGATTGAACAAAAATCGGTTTGAAGTTCAAGAGTTGTGATTTACTTTGACTCACCGGAAAAATTTGTTTCCCAGAAGCCCGTTGCGCCCTACGCCAGCAGGGTAATCATCGTCCTGCTTTTTGCCATGTTTGTTCTGCTCCTGGCCTGGTCGGCTTTTCTGATCTTTCGTCCCTGGCGCGTAGAAACGCTGAAAGAAGAGCAGATGTATCGTTTTGGCGACTATTCGGTTACCTTGGAAAAGATTACCGATACTTTTTGTCCGGGCGGAGAGGATCAAAATTGTACCGTTTGGCTCAAAGAGCTAGGCGTGCAATTCCGCTATACCAGCAAAGAGCAGCCGGGGATCACTTTTGCTTACTTGGGGTTGAACTCGCAGAGAGAGTTGGTTTTACCGCAGATGAAAATCGAACTTTTGGAAATAAATTTTCCGGAAAGAAAAGCAGAATTAAAGTTTATACAGCTTAAGGACTAACAGGAATAAAAAAATGTCGGAGCGCTTGGTGACAATTAAAATCGGCGGAGAGGCCGGTTTCGGAATCAAAGTTGCCGGATCCATGCTGGGAAAAATTTTTTCTCGCATGGGGTACCAGGTGTTCGATTATACCGAATATCCTTCTTTAATCCGCGGCGGGCACAATACTTTTGAAATCACAATTGGCGAAAAAGTCCATCATCATATCCGGCCGGTGAATTTGCTGGTGGCGTTAAACCAGCAGACTTTTGACGAACACCAGCCCGAGTTGTCCAAAGACGCCGGGATCATTTACGATCCGGGTAAGGTTAAAAATGCAAATGCTAAGTTTACGCTTTTCGCCGTGCCGTTTTCCCAGATTACCCGCGACGTTGGCGGCTCGGAATTGATGAAAAATACCGTGGCCTTGGGCGCTCTGCTTGCCGTCTTGGGAGCGAATATCGAAGGCCTGTTGTCGTTGCTTAGGGAAACTTTCGGCAGCAAAGGGCAGCCGGTGATTGACATGAATTTAAAGGCAGGAAGCGCCGGTTATGATTTTGCGAAGAAGAATTTTAAAAATCCGTTTGCATATAAAGTCGAAAATCGCCCTCCACGCGAGCAAATTTACGTCACCGGCAACGAAGCCGTGGGCATGGGGGCGATCGCAGCCGGTTGCCGCGCTTATTTCGGTTATCCCATGACGCCTTCCTCGTCGTTGTTAGAGTTTGTCGCCAAAAACGGACCGAAATTCGGCATGATCGTGCGCCAGCCGGAGGACGAGATTGCGGTACTCAACTCGGCAATAGGCGCCGGCTGGATGGGCACGCGGAGCATGGTTGGCACCAGCGGCGGCGGATTTTCTTTGATGACGGAGGCCTTAGGGTTATCCGGCATTACCGAAACGCCGGTAGTGATTTTTATGGGCCAGCGTCCCGGCCCGGCGACGGGACTGCCCACCTGGTCGGGACAAGCCGATTTGCGGTTTTTGATGCACGCGGCGCAAGATGAGTTTCCCAGAATGATCATTGCGCCAGGGGATCAGGAAGAGTGTTTTTATTTAACGGCCGAGGCGTTTAATTGGGCGGAAAAATATCAAATGCCGGTATTTTTGCTTTCGGATAAAAACCTGGCCGAAGGCGGAAAAACCGTGCCAGTATTCGATCAAGCAAAAGTTCAAATCGATCGAGGTGAATGGGTGACGGCAGAGGACATTAAAAAGCAGGGAAAGTATTTACGCTACAAAGTTACCGAATCGGGAGTTTCCCCGCGCGCTCTGCCGGGGACCGAAGGGGGAGTACACTTGGCCAATTCCGATGAACACGACGAATACGGTTATAACGTCGAGGATGTCGCCAATCGCAACGCGCAGATGCAAAAGCGCATGCGGAAGTTGGACAATGCTTTGTTGCAAATCCCTGATCCTAAGTTATACGGCCCGGATCAAGCTGACTTAACGATCGTTTCCTGGGGCTCGACCAAAGGGCCGATTTTACAGGCCTTAGCAGACCTTTCTCTATTTCCTTCTCCCTCGACGGGAGAAGGTGGCCGGAGGCCGGATGAGGGTGGAGAAACTTCAAGTGTCAATTTTCTGCATTTTAATTATGTCTGGCCGTTTCCCACGCCCCGAGCGGTTATGATACTGGAGGAAGCCAAGCAGTTGTTAGTGGTTGAAAATAATTTTTCGGGGCAGTTCGAAGGATTAATTCGCCAGCAGACAGGAATCATTCCAGGTCATCACTTGCGCAAGTACGACGGCCGACCGTTCTGGCCGGAAGAGATAGTTGAGAAAGTGAAAAATATTTTAGGATAAATCCGCCTTCTCCTGACGAGGAGAAGGTGTCCGAAGGACGGATGAGGTATGAAAAAAGTTCCTCAACAATTCATTAAGCTTTCAAGAGCATTGAGAAGAAAAGGGACGCCTTGGGAGATTAAATTGTGGCAGGCTTTAAGAGATAGGAGGTTTCTCGGACTTAGATTCAAGCGGCAAGCCAGAATGGGAAATTACATCGTTGATTTTTATTGCCCGGAAAAGCGTCTTATAATCGAGCTTGATGGTGGTCATCACAACGAAGAGGGAATTAAGAGTCGAGATCGACACAGGGAAAATTATTTACGCGATGTCGAAGGATGTGATCTCCTAAGAGTGTGGAATAACGAGCTGGATAGTAATTTTGAGGGGGTTTTGGAGGCGATAGAGGGCGCCGTTTCATAAAACCTCATCCTTAATCCCTCTCCTCGACAGGAGAGGGAAAAATTGTATGAAAATCTTTAGTCTCAAAACAAAAAAGCATGTGGTGGGGTGGAGTGTGGTAATGGGGTCGATAACAGGATTCTCAATTAATCGTTATGTTGGTTTTGAAACTGCTTTTTACTGTTCGTTCCCGGGACACGAATTAGCCATATGCAGATTTACCGGCTGGCCATTTAAAATTGCTTTTTCCGCCCAGGTATTTGATGAGAAAGCGTATTTGCTCAATTTTCTTTTTTGGTCTTCACTAAGTTTTTTGACGGTCTTATTAGTTTTGAGTCTGGTGAGGTGGGGTAAGTACAGAAATCAAAATTCATTCGCTGCGGCGGATAAAAGTCAAAATTAACCCCACCTGTCCGCCTTGGGCGGACCCCCTCTCCGTATATGGAGAGGGTATAGAATTCTTTCATTAAAGAGTATCATGCTCTCTAATCCCGACCTTACTAACCCTTTGCGCGCTGACGATTTTAACTCGGAAGTCTTCCCCACCTGGTGCCCGGGCTGCGGCGATTTTGCCATTTGGGCCGCGCTCAAAAACGCCCTGGTGAAATTGAACCTGGCGCCGCACCAGACAGTTTTGGTTTTTGGCATCGGCTGTTCGGGTAATTTTGCCAGCTTTGTTAAGGCCAACATTTTTCACTCGCTCCACGGCCGCGCTTTGCCGGCCGCGGTGGGCGCCAAACTTGCCAATCACGAGCTGAACGTGATCGTTATCGGCGGCGACGGCGACGGGTTTGCCGAGGGCTTAAGCCACACGATTCAGACGATTCGGTCCAATGTTAACCTTACCTATATCGTGCACGACAACCACGTTTATTCCTTGACCGTGGGACAGTCGTCCCCGACTTCCATGAAAGGATTTAAAGGCAAAGCCCACCCCGACGGCTATAATGAGTTTCAGTTAAACCCTACGGCGCTTGCGGTTTCAGCCGGCGGAACGTTCGTCGCCCGCGGCTTTGCCGGCGACATTCCGCACCTGACTGATTTGATCGTCAAAGGCGTGTGGCATCGGGGGTTTTCGTTTATTGACGTCATGCAGCCGTGCCCGACCTTTAATCCGGAAATGTCCTATGATTGGTACCGCAAACGGGTTTACAAACTTGAGGATAAAGGATACGCGCCCGACAATCGCTTCAAGGCCTGGGAGGTGACCCAAGAGCCCCTTGATCAGAAGATTGCCGTTGGTATATTGTACGAAGAAGACCGTTTGATTTTGGAGGATAATTATCCGCAAATTTCCAAAACCCCGCTTGTGAAGCATGATTTAAGCAAACTTGACATTTCATCCTTGCTCGAAAAGTACCAATGAAGCGCAAATGGATTGTTAAAGAAAAAATCAGCGATGAGCTAATCAAAAAATTTCCCGACCACGATCGGGTTATTTTGCAACTATTGTTCAATCGCGGCTTAACAAGCGAGAGTGAGCAGGATTATTTTCTCAATCCCCAATACGAGCGGTTAATTTCCCCGTTTGCGATGAGCGGAATGCAGATTTCCGCTGCCCGATTACTTAGTGCAATCGCCGACCAGGAAAAGATAACGATTTATGCCGATTATGACGCGGACGCAGTCACCGCTTGCGTCGTGTTATACCGGTTTTTGTCAAAACTCGGCGCGCGAATCGACTGGTACATTCCCGATCGGTTCGACGAGGGCTATGGTTTGAACCAGGAGGCGATTAAATCTATAGCTGACCGCGGAACGCGCTTGATCGTGACGGTGGATTGCGGCATTAACGCGCTTGACGAAGTAATTTTTGCCAACTCTTTGGGGGTTGACGTGATTGTCACCGACCACCACTACATTTTAGGGAATTTACCGCCTGCCTCGTCCGTGATTAATCCTAAACTTGACGATTTACCGGTGCTTGCAGGACTGACCGGGGTGGGGGTTGCTTTCAAGTTAGTGCAAGCGCTTATTGCCTTAATTTACTCATCCGAGTATCAAGGGATGTACGGCTGGAAAATTCCGGAAATCGGATCAAAAAAACTTTCTGCTTTTCTTGGGCACGCGCGGGCGCGCATAGTTCCCGGCTGGGAGAAATGGCTTTTGGATTTAGTGGCGATCGGCACGATCGCCGACTGCCAAAGCTTGATGGGGGAAAATCGCATTTTGGTAAAATACGGTCTTTCGGTCATTGGAAAAACCAAGTGGCCGGGTTTATGGGAAATTGTCAAAAACGCCGGAATCAGCGAATATGCAAATTTTGACAGTTATTCCGTCGGGTTTATCATTGCGCCCCGTATTAACGCGGCCGGACGCATCCAGCACGCCGACATCGCTTTCCGCTTGTTAGCAACGGACAATCCGACCGAGGCCGCCATGTATGCCGGGCAGGTGGAAAGTTTAAATTTGCACCGACAGCGCTTGACCGAACAGATTCTTTCCGAAGCCAAGTCAATCGCGGAAGGCCAGCAAGACAGAAAGGTGCTTTTGGCGGCGGGCGTCGGCTGGCCCAGAGGAGTAGTGGGTTTGGTCGCGGCCCGCTTGGTGGAAAATTATCAGCGGCCGGCGATTGTTTTGGAAAAAGGAGCGGAGGTGGCTACTGGCTCGGCCCGGTCGTGGGGAAGTTTTAATATTGTCAAGGCATTATCCGGCGCCCAAAAGTATTTGGAGCGATTCGGCGGGCACGCTGCTGCGGCCGGTTTAACTTTGAAAAACGAGTTTTTAGACGACTTCCATAACCACATTGATGCTACAGCCGGCCGCGAACTGGCCGAGTCGGATTTTTCGCGGCAGGAGTTTGTTGATTTCATAGCAGAGCCGGAGCAGATTACTGACGCGTTGCTTGAGGAATTGAAAAATTTTGAGCCGTTCGGTCCCGACAATCCGCCGGTTACGGTTTTGCTGCAGGATTTGACCTTGGAGCAAACTCGCTTGGTGGGCGCAACCGGAAAACATTTGAAACTGCAGGCCACAAAAAACGACCGGGTTTATGAATTTATCGGTTTTGGCAAGGCCCAAGAAGGCCTCCGGCTTGCTCCCGGGGAAAATCTGGAAGTCGTGGTCGAGCCCTCGCATAACCATTGGAACGGCCTAAGGCGCGTGCAGTTGAAAATTAGAGATTTAAGAAAGACTTCCGCGTAACTTGATGGCTTGGATTAGATTTGCATGAAAGTTACAATTTTTACCGACGGCGGAGCGCGCGGTAATCCCGGCCCGGCTGGGTTTGGCGCGGCGGTTTATGACCACAACGGCAAATTGGTACTCGAGATAAAAGGATACCTGGGGAATTTAACCAACAACCAAGCCGAGTACGAGGCGGTAATCGTTGCGCTGCAAAAAGCCAAAGAGCTGGGCGCGGATAAGGTCACGCTCAAACTTGATTCTGAACTGATTGTCCGACAGCTGACCGGCCGTTACAAAATTAAAAGCGGCAGTATCGCTGACCGTGCGGCGAAAGCGCTGGCGCTAACTCGGCAGTTCGTGCAACTAAATTTTGTTCACGTTCCGCGTTCGCAAAACGCGCTCGCTGATCAACTGGTCAATCAAGCGATAGACGAGGGTTTGCAACGACAAAAGCCGTCTATCTGATTTTTTTCGACAAAAGATCCCCGTTTGCTTGCAGGAAGTAGATAATCCGCGCTTGGGGGTCGAGCAGGAAATCGGTGATTGGCGTTTCGCTTTCCACAAGCGTGGTGATGTTGCGGGGAGCAGGTCCGTAGAGTTCTACGGCTTTGATCTTACTGTCTTGCAAAAACACAATCTGCTGTAAAGCGTCAGCATAGACGGGTTTTTTCAGGGCGTCGCTTGCGCGCACGATTATCTCGGGTCCACCGCCCAGGTTGGCTTTGTCAAACCAGATTTCATTAGGGGAAGCGTAGAGCAGAGTTTTTGATTGCTCGTGCCAAGTCACGGTTTCGATGCTTTCGCCCGGCAACCGGCGTAACTGTGGGGTAAGTTGGAAAAGCCGTTTGCCGGATAACCCGAGCAGGCCGGCCGATCTTGTCGGAAAGAGTTTTGGGTCGGGGAAGTTGTGCAGGTCCGTGAAAATTAGCTCGAGAGTCGAACTGGCTCGGTCCAGTGAATAGACATTGCCGTTTTCCAGGAACAAAAATTCGTCCGCGGACACGGCGTAGGATTGGGGCGCTTTCCTGAAAAATTTTAAGGTCTCGGGCGACCAAAAAAACAGATTTTTGTCAGCAAGTTCTATCAGCATCTGGTTTTTTTTCCACGGCAAAGCGTTTACGGTTCCTTTGGGCAGGTCTCGGGTTTCTATGACGGTTTTTGCGGAGATATTTCCGGCTCTTTTGAACTTGCCTTCGTCGTAAATAAATAACCACTCACCGTCGGGAGTAATTTGAAAGCTTGGTTTTGCTAAGTTTTGCGCTGGAAAGTCAATTTGAAAGTTTCGCGGTTCGCTCAGCTTTTTAAGTGCAAAGGTTGAAGTAGCGGTGATGGCCCATTGATCTTGAAGGGTTCCAATCAAGGTTAGAGTGTCGGTGGAGATGATTTCGGCGGAACCGGCTGATAAAAACAGAGAAATATCAGAGCCGCCTTCGGGCAGGAAAGTGACTTGTCCCGGCAAAATATTGACGCTTTTTTGCCAGGTCAGAAAACCGTCTTTTTCCAAGCGAATCCGGTATGCTCCGGGTAAAAGCAGGCGCACGGTGGCAGGCGTGAAGTGAGAAGTCGGCCGGTCGTTAATAATTACTCGAGCCCCTTTGGGCAAGGTGCGGACGATCAAGGTGCCGGTTTTTTTGAAAGAGAAATTTTTAAACTCGAAGATGTATCCAAATGCAAAAGATATTGCCCAGGGGGAAATAATCAAAAAAGCCAGGATAATCGCGGCCAGGATGCTGAAGCGATATTTCTTGCGCATATCAGCAGTTTATCACGATTGTTAACCCGATTGTAGGTTCCCAGGGGTTCTCTAAACAGTATGATATAATGCAAATCACGTAATAAGATTCAGTTATGAAATTCATTGTTGAAGGCGGCAGACCGTTGGCGGGCCGGATTCGCGTTTCTGGTTCAAAAAACGCAGTTTTGCCCATGCTGGCGGCGACTTTGCTGACGCGCCACCGTTGCGTCATTACCGACGTTCCCGATATTGTGGACGTGCGAAATTTTTTGAAAATTTTGACTGATCTCGGTTGTAGCGTAAAAACGCGCCCGGGCAAGGTCGAAGTTGCGGCTGAAAATTTGCGGACGTTTCGGCCCGATCCGGTCTTGGTCGGCTCCATGCGCGCTTCGGTCGTCCTGTTAGGCGCGTTACTGGGGCGAAGTCGGCAGGTAGATTTGTCTTTTCCCGGAGGAGATTTAATTGGGGCGCGTCCGATTGACGTTCACTTGCGGGCGTTTAGCCAGATGGGCGCTGTCGCCAACGGACAGTCCCGCTTGAGATTGAAAGCCAAACGGCTGAACGGAGCGGAAGTTTTTGCCGAGTCCTCGGTCACGGGCACGGAGAATATGATTTTGGCGGGAGTTTTGGCCACGGGAACGACAGTCATCAAACTGGCCGCATTGGAACCGCACGTTTTAAGTTTATGCAAGTTTTTGAAAAAAATGGGCGCAAGAATTTCCGGGATCGGCACTCATACGCTCGTTATCCGGGGAGTGAAAAATCTGCACGGGGCAACCAGTTCCGTCATACCGGATATGATTGAAGCCGGAACGTTTGCGTTACTGGCCGCGGCAACGAAGAGCCAAATTACAATCACGAATGTCGATCACAGTCAAATGGATGCGGTTTACCACAAGATGTCCGAAATGGGGGTTCGCTTCTCTTTAGCAAAGGATTCGCTTACGATTTTGAAGCCAAAAAGTTCGTACCGCGCGGGCGCGATCAGGACCGGGCTGTATCCCAATTTAGCAACCGACTTACAACCGCCTTTCGGCGTTTTTGCCACGCAATGCCGCGGCACAAGCGTGGTTCACGATTGGATTTGGGAGGGGCGCTTGGGATATCTTGCCGAGTTGAAAAAACTGGGGGCGCGTGTTAGATTGATAGATACTCATCGGGCCGAAATAACCGGGCCGGTCGGCTTAAAAAGCGGAAATATCAGGAGTTCCGACATCCGGGCCGGCATGACCTTGCTGATTGCCGCCATCGTTGCCCGGGGGAAAAGCGTAGTGCGGGACATTCATCATATCGATCGGGGTTATGAAAAGATAGAGCAACGTCTGTCTAAGTTGGGAGCCAAGATAACAAGGCAAGTTTGAGCATGTGGCTAAAACGATTGGGGATTGACTTGGGGACGGCCAACACTTTGGTATTCGTCCCCAAGCGCGGGATCATTATAAACGAGCCGACGGTGGTGGCGATTTCTATCGCCGACAACCGGATTTTAGCCGTGGGGACAGAGGCGAAAGAAATGCTGGGGCGCACTCCGGAAACCATCATTGCCCAACAACCGATGAAGGACGGAGTGATTGCCGATTACCGGGTGACGGAAGCAATGTTGCGGTATTTTATCAATAAAGCCGCCGGGCGGATCCGTTTGTTGCGTCCCGAGGTGATGATTTCCGTTCCCGGAGGGATAACTTCTACCGAACGGCGGGCGGTGGTTGACGCCGCGCAGTCCGCCGGGGCCAGAGCGGCTTACGTGATCAAGGAAACTATCGCGGCGGCAATCGGGGCGGGCATTGATATAGGCACCGCTTCGGGTAACTTGGTGGTTGACTTAGGCGGGGGAACCACGGATGTGAGCGTAATTTCTTTGGGAGGGATTGTAGTTTCCACGTCGGTTCGCGTGGCGGGCAGCAAGATGGACGTTGCCATTGCGGATTATATCAGAAAAAAACACGGGCTAGCCATTGGCGAGCAAACCGCGGAGGAGGTGAAGATTCGGATTGGTTCCGCCTTGCCCGTGGAAAAGGAAGAAAAATTGGAAATTCGAGGGCGGGACGTGATTCAAGGATTACCCCGTACGATTCAAGTGTTCACCAACGAAGTGGTGGAAGCCATTCAGGACCAGTTAACCGAGATCATCGGCGCCGTTCGACACGTACTGCAGGAAACCCCGCCCGAACTGTCTTCTGACATCATCGATAAGGGCATGGTTTTAACGGGTGGAACGGCCTTGTTGCGGAACTTGGACCGACTGCTCGCCCAATCTACGGGTGTGCCGGCTTACGTGGCCGACGAGCCGGTTCTTTGCGTTGCCAAAGGAACTGGCGTGGCGCTCGAGCATCTGGACACTTACAAGCTATCTATGATCTCGACAAGATAAATGGTGAATATATACTCGGGGGCCAACCTGTTCAGACAGAAATCTATTGAGAAAAAATGATGTCATCTGCAGATGTAGTGGATTTTTACACTCAATTACAAAACTTGGGCATCGTAATTTGGCTGGATGGCGGCTGGGCTGTTGATGCGCTTTTAGGGGAGCAAACGCGCCCCCATGAGGACTTAGATATTGCTATTCAAGAGAAGGATGTATCCAAAGTATGTGAGTTATTAGAGTCGCAAGGGTATAAAGATGTTCCGCGAGATGATACGGGCCCATGGAGTTTTGTGTTAGGGGATGATAAAGGCCACGAAATTGATTTTCACATTATCGTTTTTGATGATAAGGGAAATGGAATTTACGGTCCCCTTGAAAAAAAGTCGATGTATCCTGCGGCTTCACTAATCGGAAAAGGAACTCTCGATGGCCGTCCAGTAAAGTGCATCTCGGCAGAATACATGGTTAAATTTATGGCCCCTTGGCTAAACAAACATGGAGCCAAGTATGTAAAAGCCATTTCTGCTTTGTGTGAAAGATTTGACATAGATTATCCAGCAGAGTATCGACACTTAAAAAAATCAGATTTGACAAGCGCAAAGCAAAATGATCATCGGCATTGACGCCTCTCGAGCTGGTAAGCTGCAAAAAACCGGTACTGAATGGTACAGTTATTTTTTAATTGAGGAGTTGAAAAAACTCCCCACCAGCCACGGATTCGTGCTTTATTCGTCCGAGCCGTTGACCGGCGAGCTTGGTCAGCTCCCCGGTAACTTTGAAAATTTAGTGCTGGCTTGGCCGCCAAGCTTACTTTGGACGCAAGCTCGGCTTTCCGCCGCGGCGTTTGCTAGACCGCCTGACCGGTTGTTTGTACCGTCTCATGCTCTGCCGTTTTTTTCCAGAGCAAAAACAGTGGTTACCGTGCACGACGTTGGTTTTATGCGCTACCCGGACATGTATTCGTTTCTTGATTTATCCTACCATCGCTTATCTGTCAGCTTTGCCTCCCGCTTTGCCCACCGAATTATTTGTCCTTCAGAATTCACGAAGCGGGAACTAATTACATTTTTCTCAACACCTCCCGAGAAAATTCGAGTAGTGCCGCACGGAGCGCCGCAATACGATCAGCCAACAGCGCCCAACACGAGCGATGTAGCGGTTCAGCCGACGGTATTTTTTGTGGGCCGACTGGAAAAAAAGAAAAATATTCTTGGCTTGTTAATGGCCTTAGTGCTCCTGCGCCGGACTCACCCGGATTTGAAACTGGTGTTGGCAGGAAAGCCCGGCTTCGGGTTTGCGGAGATAAAAACTTTTATAGAAAATAACGGCTTGCGGAAAACCGTTGAGATAAAGCGCTATATTAGCGAGGCGGAGAAAATACTTCTTTACCAGCGAGCGGTGATTTTCGGTTTCCCTTCATTCTATGAGGGCTTTGGCTTGCCGATTCTGGAAGCGCAGTTTTTCGGTTGCCCGGTCCTTACCTCGGATTTCGGCGCAACTAAAGAGATTGCGGGTTTAGGCGCGTATTTAGTTGATCCAAAAAGCCCCGAGAGCATAGCGGAGGGGTTAACAACGCTTTTGCGCGATCGTAGCTTGAGAAAAAAACTGATTTTATCTGGACGCGAGAATTTAAAAAGATTCTCCTGGACGCGAACCGCGCAAGCAACTTTGAAAGTGTTGGAAGAGTGACTTTTTCTGCCCCCTTCCGCTATTTGTCAACTAGAATTTTTTTCTGTTATAATTTACTCCGTTAGAAGTCTGGCACGATTGCGTGCCGGCAGACGTCCTTGGACGTCTGACTTCTAACGGAGTACTCGTCTGGCACGTACACTCACGGGCGGAAAACCCAATAGGTTCGCTTTAAAAGCTCGTAGAAACCTAAAAAACTGTGAGAAAAAAAAGTGCATTGAAAACAGAGGATTTGGTCTGGTCAACGATTGGCCACGAGTTCCAAAAGCTGGTGTTGGAGAAATCGTTGAAAAGCGGACGACTGCCGCACGCTTGGATTTTTTCGGGGTCAAGGAACGTGGGAAAGACGTCGCTGGCCCTGGACTTTGCGAAGATTTTGTTATGCAACTCTTTTGAACGGTCCCGCCCTTGCGGCGATTGCAATAATTGTAGAAGTGTGAAAGGCGGACACCCGGACATGATTGTGGTTGATCAGGAGGGAGAGATTACCGTTGACCAGATTCGGCGGTTACAGAGACAATTCGTTTTAAAATCGTTTATGGCAAACGCAAAAGTCGCTGTAATTTCATCCGCCGAAAATCTGAATCAGGAAGCCGCGAACGCTTTTTTGAAATTATTGGAGGAGCCAACCTCAAAAACCCATTTTATTCTGACCACGAGCAATTTGGATAGAATTCTGCCGACGGTTCTGTCGCGCTGTCAAAAGCTTTTTTTTGGGCTTTCAGGCGCAAGCGATTTTGCGCGGTTCTCCACGGCGCATGTAGAGGGCAGAGACAGTGCAATGCAAGGTGCTGTCGCCATGTCCTATGGGCGGCTTGGGCTTTTGAGGCGGCTTATGATCCATCCTGAATTCGCAGAGCAGTGGATTGCATCTTTGGCATTATTGCGGCAGCTTTTGTCTTGTGATTTATCAGAAAAACTAAAAATCTCTCAAGAGCTGGCAGGTAGAGAAGGTGAGGAAATTGATTTAGTATTATTTTCGTGGCTGTTGGCAGCAGAAACGCGCTTGCTCGCTTCCCAATCCAACGCCGAGGCGGTCCGAGAGGGTGAGCGCGCAAAAGCCGTATGGGAGGCCGCAGAGCACTTGCGTTTGAACTTGAATACGAGGTTGGTTTTTGATAATTTGGTCTTGCAAATATAACATGAGAAAGACAAAAATTTTGATTGTCTTGCCAACTTTGCTTTTGTTGGCCCAATCCTGTTCACTAAACCCGTTAGGCGGCGGGCAGTCTTTTTCCGGAGGTGTGTTGAAGAGCGTGGATTCGGGCGAAAATTGGGAACTGGTGAATAAGGTTGGTGAGCAAGGATCACTACGGCCGGTGAGCGTGGCGCGAATTCGGATGGATCCTGCCGAACGCGAAACCTTGTACCTGGCCAGCCCCAATCAAGGAGTTTATCAATCCACAAACTCCGGCGGCGATTGGAAAAAAACGCTGACCGGTGTCCGGGTTTACGATTTGCAAGTGAACCTGAAGGATGGAAACGAAATTTTTGCAGGCGGCAGTAGGTCGGATAAAGCCAAGCTGTTTAAATCAACCGATGCGGCGCAAACTTGGATTGAAGTTTTCACGGAAGCCAGGAGCAATAATTTCGTTTCCGCGGTAGTGTACGATCGCACGAGTCCAAAAAACGTTTATATCGCCCTTTCGACCGGAGAGATTATTTTAAGCAAAGATTCCGGTTCCACTTGGGACTTGCTTTCCAAGCTGGAGGGACGGATATTAAAGATTGCTTTTGCGGCCGGCGATTCAAAAAAAGTTTACGCTTTAAGCATGGAAAAGGGCTTGTATAAAAGCACCGACGGGGGAGCGACCTGGACTATCGTGGGGGAAAAGTTGGGCGGAGCACCTTATCAGGATTTTTTGGTTTTAACAAACCCCGGCGTCATTTATTTAGCTTCCGCAAGCGGGTTGCATCGCTCGGTGGATGACGGCGCCACTTGGGAAAGAGTTGAGTTGCCGACTAACGAACTTTCGAAAGTCGTCAGCGCCGTTACGGTGAACCCGAAGGATGCCAACCAAATTTTCGCGGTTATCGCGCAGACTTTGTATAAATCTTCTGATTCCGGAAAAACTTGGCAAGTGAAAGCCCTGCCAATTTCCGCTTCCGTCAGAGCAATGTTAATCCATCCTGAAGAAACTAACATTATGTACTCGGCTTTAGGCCAGGTGTTGCAGTGAAACGATATGTACCGGGAATTAATCAACGGAAAAAGACCAGATTTCGAAAAAGCGCTTGAGCACTTCCGCACCGAACTTGCGACGGTGAGGACCGGGCGAGCCAACCCCGCACTTGTGGAAAATTTAAAGGTCGAAAGCTACGGCTCCTTCGTTCCTCTTAACACTATCGGATCCATTACGGTTTCTGACCCTCGGTCTTTGGCGATTCAACCGTGGGATAAAACTTTGTTGCCTGCGATGGAAAAGGCGATTTTAGGGGCCAATATCGGACTACAGCCGGTTAATGACGGAAATTTTATCCGTTTAAATATTCCTCCGATGACCGAAGAGCGCCGGGGGGAACTTCAGAAGTTCACTCGTCAATTAGCCGAGGCGGCCAGGGTCAGAATACGCGGGATTCGAGAGGACTTATGGCGGGAAATCACGAAATTGCACCGAGATAAGAAATTGACAGACGATGCCAAATACGAGGCCCAAGAAGAGCTAAAAAAAATCATCGACGAATATAACGAGAAAATTACTGACTTGACAACAAAGAAGGAAACCGAGTTAGCAATAATTTAAGAAACGCTGCACGATCTCATGATTTTACTGGCCATAATCGCGTTTATTTTTATTTTAGGGCTTTTGATTTTTGTTCATGAGCTCGGTCATTTTTTAATGGCGAAGCGAGCGGGCATGAAAGTGGAAGAGTTTGGTTTCGGCTTCCCCCCGCGGCTATTCGGGATTAAGAGGAAGGGAACGCTTTATTCTATAAACTGGATTCCTCTGGGCGGGTTTGTAAAGATTTTAGGCGAGAATGCGGAAACTTCCGAGCCCGGTTCTTTTTCCACTAAATCCGCACTCAAGCGTTTTTTGGTTTTGGTCGCCGGAGTTTCCATGAACGCAATTTTAGCTTGGTTGCTGGTTTCGCTGGCGCTCTCCGTCGGTTTGCCGACGCAAGTTGCGGAAGGCGAGCAGCTGCCTCCCTCGGCCCGGGCGGAAGCGGCGCAGGTTGCTTTGCTTTACGTTGAAGAAGGCAGTCCCGCCCAGCTTGCCGGATGGCGGGCCGGGGACGTGGTGTTATCTCTAGATGGCCGGGAAGTTAAGACAATACAGGAGTTACAGGATCTAACCAGCGCGAACGCTGGCGTAAGCGTGGTATATAAGATTCAGCGCGGGAAAAGTATTTTTGAAAAAACTATCATCCCTCGTACCAGCCCTCCTGCCGGTCAAGGCCCTTTGGGAGTCCAGCCCGCGCTCGTGGCGAAAATTTCTTATCCCTGGTTTGAGGCGATTTATCGAGGGATTGGGATTACAGGGTCTTTGGCCTTGCAGATAATTTTAGCGTTCGGCCGTTTAATCGGCAGTTTGTTCACCGATAGTACGTTGGTCGCGTCGTTAACCGGGCCGGTGGGCATTGCCGTTTTAACTCGAGACGCAACCGAACTGGGTTTTGCAAATCTTGTTTATTTTACCGCAATTTTGTCGATCAATCTGGCGATAATCAACGCCATTCCTTTTCCGGCCCTTGACGGAGGCAGGATATTTTTCTTGTTGATTGAGAAACTGCGCCGAAAAAAGTTCAACGCCCGAATAGAGAACTATGTCAATACTTTTGGTTTTTTTCTGTTGATTTCTTTAATGGTGTGGATCACGTTTAAGGATTTCACAAGGTTTGGAGATCAATTCGGCAAAATCTGGGGAAAGATCACCGGTTTATGAGACAATCGCAACTGTTCGGAAAAACCAGCAAGACCGCACCTTCCGACGACCCGTCGGTAAACGCCCGGCTATTGGAACGCGGGGGGTTTGTGCAAAAGGTCATGGCGGGAGTTTATTCTTATCTGCCTTTAGGATTGCGGGTTTTGCAGAAGATTGAAAACGTAGTGCGTCAAGAGATGAACGCGATTGGCGGGCAGGAAATTTTCATGCCGAGCTTGCATCCGAAAGAAAGTTGGGTGACCACGGGAAGGTGGAGCGGATTAGACGTGCTGTTTAAAATCAAATCCCGGCACGGTCACGAGTATGCCCTTGGCCCCAGTCACGAAGAGGTTGTCACACCTATGGCGCGTCCGATAATTAGTTCCTACAAAGATTTGCCTTTCGCAGTTTACCAGATCCAAACTAAATTTCGCGACGAACCACGCGTAAAATCCGGGCTCTTGCGCGGTCGGGAGTTTCGGATGAAGGATATGTACAGTTTTCACGCCGACGCGGCCGATTTGAATGAATTTTACGAAAGGGCAAGCGCGGCTTACCTGAAAACTTTTAAGCGAATCGGACTAGACGCGATTCGCACAGAAGCGACCGGAGGAACTTTTTCCGAATTCAGCGATGAGTTCCAAATCGAGATACCAACCGGAGAAGATACAATTTATATTTGCAAGAATTGCGAAGTGGGGAAAAATAAGGAAATTTTTTCGGAGCGAGCCACCTGCAGCCGCTGCAAAAAAAACAGCTGGCGAGCTTCCAGGGGTTCGGAGGTAGGTAACATTTTCAAACTCAAGCCCAAATATGCCTCCTCGTTTGATTTGATTTTCACCGACAAGGCCGGGAAAAAACAAATCGTAATAATGGGTTGCTACGGAATCGGCATCAGCCGGCTTATGGGAGTGTTAGTGGAGAAATTCCATGATGAGAAAGGAGTAATTTGGCCCGAGATCGTTGCCCCGTTTTTTATTCATTTAGTTTCCCTGGATGGTGGTCAAGAGCGGGTCGGGAAATTTGCGGAGGAAATTTGGCGGGCTTTACAGAAGCAGGGCCACGAGGTACTATATGATGATCGCGAACTTTCCCCGGGCACAAAATTGGCCGATAGCGACTTATTGGGGATTCCGCTTAGATTAGTGGTTTCCCCGCGTACTGTGGAGCGGGAGAGTGTGGAGTACAAATTGCGCGCAGGCCAGAAAACGCAACTAGAGAAAGAGCGGGAGCTTAGCAATTATTTAAGTAAATTGTAATGTCATTATCCGAACGGGTTTTCAAAAATTTTTCTCACGATATCGGCATCGATTTAGGAACCGCGAACACTTTGGTTTACGTTTCGGGGAAAGGCATAGTTATCAACGAACCCTCGGTGGTGGCTTTGAATACCAGGACCAAGCAAATTTTAGCCATCGGCAACGACGCGAAAAGCATGGTGGGCCGCACGCCGGCGCATATCGTCGCGATTCGACCATTGGTTGACGGGGTAATTTCAGATTTTGAAATCACCGAGCAGATGTTGAAATATTTTTTTACCAAGGTTCAGCAGGGAAATCTAAATTTTTTTTCCCGACCCCAAGTGGTCGTGGGCATCCCGTCCGGGGGAACGGACGTGGAGCGGCGGGCGGTTCAGGATGCAGCGCTCAACGCCGGCGCTCGCGCGGCGTTTTTGATTGAAGAGCCGATGGCCGCCGCGATCGGTTCGCGCCTGCCGGTGCAAGATCCCTCGGGCAGCATGATCGTGGATATTGGCGGAGGCACCACCGAAATTGCCGTCATTTCCCTAGGCGGTGTTGTGGTGTCCAGGAGTATTAGGGTTGCCGGGGACGAGATGAACGAGAGTATTATTCAGTACGCTCGGGAAGAGTTCAATCTATTACTGGGAGAGCGGACGGCGGAGGAAGTAAAAATTAAAATCGGTTCGGCCTATCGTCAGAAAGAAGGCGCGCAAGCCGTCATGCGCGGCCGTGACATGGTGACCGGGTTGCCCAAGGAGGTGGTGGTCACCGACGAACAGATTCGCGAGGCCTTAAGCCGATCGGTGCGAACAATCGTTAACACGGTCAAGGAAGCGGTAGAAGAAACCCCTCCGGAACTGGTAGCCGATATCATGAGCCGCGGGATCACTCTTGCCGGCGGCGGGTCGTTATTGCGCGGATTGGATTTACTGGTCGCCAAAGAAACTCTTATCCCGGTGCACGTCACTGACGACCCCTTGACCGCGGTGGTGCGGGGTACGGGAGTGGTATTGGAAGATTTGGAGAATTTGCGGGAGGTCTTGATCCAAACCGAGGTGGAGAAGATACCTCGCTAGTTTTTTTCGAGGAATTTTGTCCGACGATGAAAAAAAAACGTCTCAAGTTTTTTTTCGCAGTTTTCTTGCTGTCGGGGCTTATTATCTTAGACGGATTCGGGTTTTTGTATCTGCCCAAAAGTTTGCTTTTTTCCGCGACTCAACCGGCTGTGGGATTCGTGAGCAACCTGGCCGGAAAGATCAAGGGCGCGTTTGGCGTTTTTTTCTATTTGGGGTCTTTGGTTTCCGATCGCGCGGAACTTTTGCGTGAAAAAAAGCGCTTAAGTTCCGAAAACGCTGCCTTAAAATTGTTTCAACAGGAAAACGAAGAGCTGCGAGTAATGTTAGGTATCAGGAAAACATTGCCTTACACGACCGTAGGAGCGCAAGTGGTGACGAAAGACCCGTTAGGCGTTAAAGATCAAGTGACGATCAATCGCGGAAGAAGTGACGGGTTATCTCCTGGGAACGCCGTTATTGATCAATATGGTAATTTGCTGGGCGCGATTCGCGAAGTTTATGAAGAAACCGCTGTTTTTTTTCTCGTTACTGACGGGAGCGTGAAGATTGACGGGAGCGTAGTGGGGAAAAAGGGACTTGGTCTAATTACCGGTTCTCATAGTTTGGGCTTAACTTTCGAGCTTCTTACCCAGAACTTCAGCGCACAAACAGGAAATCAGATTATAACCGCTGGTTTAACAGGGGCAATGCCCGCTGGCATTCTTGTTGGTTTTCTCAATCAGCAGTTATCGGGCGAGTCGGAACTGTTCCAAAAATTTTCGGTCACGCCCGCTTCCGATTTGAAAAATTTTCGATTTGTTATGGTGATAACGCAGTTTTAAAGCATGACCAGCTTGCGCGCCCTTTTGTTTGTTTTGGTGCTGATTTTATTTCAATTTTTTTTGACCAATTTTTTTCCAGCCAACAGGGCCCCGAACTTGTTTTTCGTCGGGGTAGTTATCCTGATTTATTATGGGTTTGCTGATTATCTCTTGACACTTGCTATCGTTGGCGGGCTGTGCTTGGATTTGTTCGGAGGATTTTTTTTGGGAACAAACGTCCTGGCTTTTCTTGCTCTCGCAGGTATGCTGCATAAGTTGACAACTGCTTGGTTTTTAAGGGAGCAAAACTCTTTTATGGTTCATTTAAGCGCAGCGGTTTTTTACCCGTTATATTTACTGTCTGTTTTTGCTATTTGCAGTGTCGTTTTTTTCTTATTTAAGATACCGCTTGCCGATTTTTTCATTTTTGCGAGTTTCGGGCAAATTTGGACGATGCTTCTGACTGTTGTTTTTTGTTTTCCAGTGGCGCTGTTAGCAAAAAAGTTTTTTGGCCCAGCATATGAGTCGTGATCCCTTTAAGCTCAAAATCGGAAAGCCAGTTCAGACTGTCTCGCATGGCAGGTTTTTGGAATTTGACGAGAGCAGCACAGACCCTCGGTTTTCAAAGGAGCTGGCTCGAGAGGAGAAGGTAAACTTTACCCCGAAATTCTGGCTAGTGCTTTTGGGTGTGGTTTTTTCGGTATTTTTAGCTCGAATTTTGTATCTGCAAGTTCACCAGTACGAGCGTTATCTGGCGCTGGCGGAGGGCAATCGTTTGCGAGTGCAGTACGTTTTTGCCCCGCGGGGTTTGATCACCGACCGCTTTGGCAAAAATATAGCGCTCAACGAACCGAGCTTCGATTTAGTTTTCACTCCGCTGGATTTACCCTCTGATCCCGCCGCTACCGCGCAGGTGGTCAGGCGAGTTGCCGAGTTTTTCGGACTTGACGAAAATTATTTAAAAGGCCTAGTCGCTAGCGCCGACCGTTCTTCTTTTTTCCCCGTGACTTTAAAAAGACAAGTCGAGCGGGAACGAGCGCTTGTGTTTTTTACGGAAGAAAATTCTTTCCCCGGTTTTTCCATTCAGAACAACCCCAAAAGGAATTACATTGACGGGCCCGTCTTCGCTCATATGGTCGGCTATACTGGAAAGTTAAATGCCGGCGAGTACGAGAAGTTGCAAGCAGAAAATTATTTGTACAACGACGAGATCGGCAAGGAGGGCTTAGAATTGCAGTATGAAAAATTCCTGCGCGGGCGCCTAGGGCGGCGTTTCGTGGAGGTCGACGCACGAGGAAAAGTCAGAAATTCTTTTGAAGAAAATCCGGCTTTGCCCGGGGCGAAGTTAGTTTTAAAATTAGATGGGGATTTGCAAGTCCAGCTTTTCAACGGTTTGACCAAAGTTGCCGCAAGCAGGCGAGCAAAGCGCGCGGCGGCAGTGGCCTTGGACCCCCAAACGGGAGGGGTGCTTGCGCTCGTCAGCATTCCCAGTTTTGATAATAATGATTTTGCTTCCGGGATCTCCCAGGAACAATATGAGCGGCTGGTCACCGACCGCAATTTTCCCTTATTCAACCGAGTCACTTCCGGCCTTTATCCGCCGGGGTCAGTTGTCAAACCGTTTTTCGCGTCCGCCGCGCTTGAGGAAGGAGTGATTACTGAAAAGACGAAGATTAACGATACAGGCGCGTTGTTTGTTCCCAACGAGTTCAGCCCGGGAGTTTTTCAAGTTTTTCGCGGGTGGAATCCGGCGGGCTTGGGTCTGGTGGACGTTTACGACGCCATTGCCCTGTCATCGGACATCTTTTTTTACACGGTCGGCGGCGGACAGAAGGACTCGAGCGTAGAAGGGCTAGGCCCAGTTCGCATGGCCGAGTATTTGAAAAAATTCAGTTTCGGGAAAGTTACCGGCATTGATTTACCTACAGAAAAATCGGGGTTGGTGCCCACTCCGGATTGGAAGAAAAATAGATTTTCCGGTGACCTGATAGCAGAAAAGTGGTATCTTGGCGATACTTACAATATGTCGATTGGCCAGGGGTTTGTGATTGCGACTCCGCTGCAAATCGCGGTGGCTACAGCAGCGGTAGCCAATGGCGGAAAAATCCTGCGGCCGCAGCTGGTTGACAAGGTTATTGACCGCGACGGTAAAGTTTTGTACGAGGCAGACATTGACGTATTGGAAAGCGGTTTTATCGCCAGTGAGTATCTGGAAATGGTAAAGTCGGGAATGAGAAAAACCGTAACGGAAGGAACGGCGAAGTCGTTGAACGTTCCGTCGATGTCGGTGGCCGGTAAAACCGGCACTTCGCAGTTTGATGGGAGCGATTTGTCCCGTACCCACGCCTGGTTCACCGCGTTCGCGCCCCTTAATAACCCTAAGATCGTAATAACGGTGATAATAGAAGCTGGCGGTGAGGGCAGTGGGGCGGCTGTGCCTGTGGCCGCGGAAGTTTTGGATTGGTTTGCTAAAAATCGCAATTAGCGTATGAGTCTCATTGACGGTCGCAAACTTGCAGATACATTGTTAGAGGAGTTCCGACGCGCAATTTCGACTTTTAGCTCAACTCCGCTTTTGGTCGACTTGGTAGTAGGGGACGACCCCGTAACTTTATCTTATGTCCGCGTTAAGGAGAAAACCGCAGTTAGTATCGGTATTGGCTTTCGTTTGGAACAATTATCCAAACATTCCAAGACTTCCGAAGTGCTTGATTTGCTGAAAAGATTGCAAAAGAACGATTCGCTTTGCGGACTGATTGTGCAGTTACCCCTTCCTGCAAGCATTGATAAAGCGAAAGTGTTAGGAGCTATTCCAGCAATGATTGACGTGGATTGCATTGGTTCTGAAAACTTATCGGCTTTTTACTCGGGCTCGCCTCGGTATATCCCGCCCGCGGCAGCCGCGGTCATGCATATCTTGTCGCAATTGCCAGTTGATTTTTCTTTTAAAACATTCGTGATCTTGGGCCAAGGAGAGCTTGTGGGCAGACCGGTGCGGCATTTAATCCGAAAAAAGGGCTGGAATGTAAAGAGTTTAGATCGCGCCACGCCGAATATGGAACAAATTTTAAAGCAAGCGGACGTTGTAGTGCTGGCAGCAGGACAGCCAAAACTGGTAACTGGCCAAATCTTGAAACCCGGAGCGATTGTCATTGACGCAGGCACCTCCGAATCCGGCGGGAACATAGTCGGAGACGCCGATCGAGAAAGTGTGGAAAAGGTTGCCAGTTATTATGCTCCCGTTCCAGGCGGCGTAGGGCCATTAACAGTGGCCATGTTATTTAGGAACTTACTTTCGGCATACCGGTTAAAACACAAGAGACGTTTAGACCCCCATGGGTAACTAATGAACAAGCGGTTTTCCATGGCGGCCTCTTGACACAGGATTCTTGACACAGCATTCTTAAAAGAATAAAATTTCGATATTATCATATAAGAACTTGGAGATGACACAAAAATACCTTTTGACTAAAGAAGGTCTGGGGAAGTTAAAAAAAGAACTTGAGGTTTTGGAAAAGGTTAAACGCCCGGAGGTGATTGAAAGGATCCAGGAAGCGGCTGCTCATGGCGATCTTTCGGAAAACGCGGATTATGCGCAAGCCAAGGAAGAACAAGCGATGATGGAGGCACGGATCATGCAGCTTGAGGAAATGGTTAAGAATGCGGAATTGATCAGCGGTCAGCATCCGAAGAATATTGTTGCCGTGGGCTCAACCGTAAAAGTAAGAATTGACGGGGAATTAAGGGCCTACACCATAGTTGGTTCTGGCGAGGCCAACCCTTCCACTGGCCGGATCTCCAACGAATCCTTGGTCGGCCGATCGTTACTGGGCGCTAAGGTCAACGAGAAGGTATCTATTCAAACTCCCGCCGGGCAAAAAACCTACGAAGTTACTGAAATCTCGTAAGCTCCGGTTTTTGTGGTATAATACGATCAAAGATTACTGATCGTATTTTTGTTATGACTCAAAAAGAAACAGAGTTGCTTGCCGAGCGATTGCAAAAGCTGCAAAAAATAAAAGCGCAAGGAGTTGATCCTTATCCGGCAAAAGCTCAACGGACGCACTTGATCGGCGAGGTTTTGGGAAAATTCGAGGATTACGAGCGCCAGAAAAAGCAAATGAAGCTGGTCGGGCGCCTGCGGGCGATGCGTTCTCATGGAAAAATCATTTTTAGCGATCTGGAGGACGAAAGCGGGAAAATTCAAGTGGCGTTCAAAGCCGAAGAGCTGGGCCAAAAATCCTTTGCACTGCTTGAACTCCTCGACACCGGCGACTTTCTGGGGGTTGCGGGAGGTGTGTTTAAAACGAAAACCGGAGAGAAAACCTTGTTGGCCAAAGACTTGAGTTTGCTGGCAAAGTCTTTGCGCGCGCTTCCGGAGAAATTTCACGGTTTGAAAGACATGGAAACGCGCCTGCGCCGTCGCTACTTGGATATGGTTGTCAATGCGGAAGTGAGGGAAATGCTCCGACGCAAAAATGTTTTTTGGCAGACGATTAGAAACTTTTTGGCAGCCGAGGGATTTTTGGAAGTCCAGACTCCGGTTTTGGAGAACGTACCCGGAGGGGCTGACGCCGAACCGTTCGTAACTCACCACAACGCGCTTGATCGCGATTTTTATTTGCGGATTTCTCTGGAGCTTCCCTTGAAGCGTTTATTGGTCGGCGGTTTTGACCGAGTGTTTGAAATTGGACGCCTGTTCCGCAACGAAGGCATTGACCGCGAACACCTGCAGGAATATGACGACATGGAATTTTATTGGGCATACGCTGATCATGAACAGGGGATGGCCTTGGCAGAAAAAATGTTTAAACTGGTCGCCAGGAACATCGCGGGTTCTTTCAAAACCAGTTTTGCCGGTCGCGAGCTTAATTGGGGAGGCGACTGGGCTAAGGTTGATTATTTCACGGTCTTGCAAAAGGAAACCGGTATTGACCTAAATAGTCATTTGACCGTTGACGATTTGAAAAAACACGCCGACAGGATGTCTATTGTCTATGATAAGACTTTCGGTCGAGGCCGGCTGATTGATGCGATTTTCAAAAAGACGGTCAGGGAAAAGCTCATTCAGCCATGCTTTCTTGTCGGCCACCCTTTAGAAATTTCCCCTCTTTCCAAGAGCGACCTTAAAAATCCGCGCAAAGTTTTAAGATTTCAAATTCTGGCCGCCGGCACCGAGCTGGGCAACGGTTGGTCCGAGTTGAACGATCCGCTGGATCAGCGAAAACGTTTTGAAGAGCAAATGAAGTTGCGCGCGGCCGGTGATCGGGAGGCGCAGATGCTCGATGAGGATTTTGTGGAAGCTCTCGAGTACGGCATGCCGCCGGCGGTTGGTTTTGGCATGTCCGAGCGGCTTTTTGCCGTGCTGATGGACAAGTCGATTCGGGAAACGGTAATTTTCCCGCCGATGAAGGAAGAATCAGCGAAAGAAGGAAAATCCAAAATCACGAAAATCGCGGTGGCGGTGATCAACAAAGGCGCCGGCATGAAATTCTGGGAGGAGTTGAATACTATTGCTCACCTGAATGCGGCTTTTGGCGCAAGAGAAGGCCGAAAATTGCTTTATCAGGATGAAATAGGAACAAAAGACGGAAAGCGCATTAAGCTCAATATTCAACACGCCATCATGATTAAGTCAGCAAATTCGAGTCAAATAATTCAAAAACTTTCTGACAGTGCCAAGCATGACGGGTTAGAGGTAAGCGAATTTATCAAAGAGATGATCGCGACCACTGACGATAAGAAAGTGATTGAGCGAACGAAGAATAAAAATAGAAAAGATGTGGAATATTTGGGAGTTCTTGTTTTCGGCAGAAAGTCCTTGGTTGAATCTCTGACAAAGGATTTGCCCTTGTATGGATAGAGAAGAAAATGGCAGCGCAAGAGCAGTGTTGAATTACATTTCGTTTCGGACTTTTTATGAGTGAACTGAATCCTAAATTGCACATTGTTACCGTAGTGGCGGTAGTGAGGAGTAAAGACCGTAAATACTTGGTTCTGAAGCGCCACGACCGCGAAAAGGTTTATCCGGGGATGTTTACTTTTCCAGGCGGAAAGATGGAAGGCAACGAAACAGTCGATGAAGCTCTATCGAAAGAAGTTTGGGAGGAGGCCGGGTTAAAATTAAAACCAGGAAAGCTGCTCTTAAAGGATAAGTCAATCTTAAGGCCGGACGGGCAGACCTCGAAATCGTTTTCCTACTTGTGCGAAATTGAGGGTTCAGATGTCGTGAAGGTTAGCCGGGATTTTACTGATTTTAGATGGGTCAGCGTTTCTGATTTGGCAACCTTACCACACGTGGGGATAGAGGAAGAATTGTTGAAGGCCGAAGAGATTTACGCCTTGGGAGTTTCCGTTGAAAAATTACAAACGAAATCAGTGCGAGCGGTTTTGCAGTAGTTATGCAATTGCTCGTTGGCAGCACAAATTGTTGTTTGCCCCAAGGTATCACCAGTGGTTCGACGAGTTATCGTAATTAACGGAAGGAGACCGTAGGGCAGCTGTTGAAAGTTTAAAAATTTTTTTGAAAAAGGACTATGCTGGACATTAAATTCGTTCGGGAAAATACCGAAAAAGTCAAAGAGGCAATCACCGCGAAAAAAGCTAAAGTTGACTTAGTAAAGTTATTTGCTTTGGATGAAGAAAAGCGCGCGGTTACGACTCAATTGGAACAACTCCGCGCGCAGGCAAATCTCTCCTCAAAAGCAAAGCCCAACGATCAGTCAATGATCGTTCAACTTAAGCAATTGAAGACCCAAATTAAAAAACTGGACCAACAGAAAGCCAAACTGGAAGCCGTTTTTTCGGAGTTAATGTACCAGGTTCCCAACGTCCTTTTAGACGATGTGCCGCGCGGAGCGGATGAGTCGGCAAACAAAATCTTACGCCAGCACGGTGCGGTTCCCAAATTTGATTTTGCGCCCAGAGATCATATGCAGCTAGGAGAAGCGCTGGATATCATCGACATTCCCAGCGCGGCAAGAATAACTGGCACCAGGTTTGCGTATCTGAAGGGGCAGGCCGTATTGTTGCAGTTTGCGTTAATCCAGTTTACCTTGGATTTTCTGACTGACCGGAAAAAAGTCGCATCGGTAGCGGAAAAGATCGAAAAGGGATTTTCTTCAAATCCGTTCATCCCCGTGCTCCCGCCGGTCATGATCCGACCGGAAATTTTTTCCAAAATGGGCCGTCTTACGGAGCAAGACAAAGAAGAACGATACTACCTTCCGAAAGACGATCTTTACTTGATTGGTAGCGCCGAGCACACGCTCGGGCCCCTGCACCTTGATAGCACCTTTGAAGAATCGCAGCTGCCCGTAAGGTATTTGGGCTTTTCCACGAGTTTTCGGCGTGAAGCCGGCTCGTATGGCCGCGACACCAGAGGAATTTTGCGTGTGCACCAATTCGACAAATTGGAAATGGAATCGTTTTGTCTGGCGGAAAATTCGGTCAAAGAGCAAGAATTCATCATTGCCTTGCAAGAGCGAATGATGCAGGAACTCGAATTGCCTTATCAGGTCGTTTTGATGTGCGCGGGGGAAACTTCCATGCCGGATTCAAGGCAAATTGACATCGAAACGTGGATGCCCGGTCAAGGCAAGTACCGCGAAACTCACACTTCCGACCTGATGACCGACTTTCAAGCGCGCCGATTGAATACTAAAGTTCGCCGAAAATCCGGGAGGAGCGAATTTGTGCACATGAACGACGCCACCGCTTTTGCCATTGGCCGCAGTATCATCGCCATTCTGGAAAATTATCAGCAAAAAGACGG
>JACQJK010000047.1 GCA_016205055.1 Candidatus Doudnabacteria bacterium | reverse complement strand
TCGACCCTGCTCAGGGCGACCCCTCTTACGCCCCTCCCAGGATTTGGACGACGACATCCCGAGCGAGGATCCCCCGGCTCACAAGGCCGGGGCCCGAGTCGAGGGGTCGAGGGACAGCCCCAAGTTTTGGAAAAATTGGCCGTCCGCCCCTTGGGAAGGCGGATTGCAAGAGGTCTATAGTTTTAAAACGCCGACTTTTGGGTAAAATAACAAATTTGATGGCCGAACAGGTTAGGCAGAATATTCTTCCACCAAAAACCGTTAGAAGCCCGAAACTCCAATACCGTCAACCCAACTCCGTCCAGCCAGTCCAAAAAATCCCTGTGACTCCAGTAGCGCAAGTGCTCGGCGGGATGTTGCGCCCATTGGGTAAAAAATCTTCCCTTAAACATCAAGCCCAGCCGATAACGATAGAACGCCGAATTAGGCACCGAGATTAAACAGTATTGCGTATGCGACAGGATTCTGCTTATCAAATTTTCCGGCTCCCGCAGGTGTTCGAGCAGTTCCGACATAATCGCGTAATCAAATTTTTCCTGCAAAGCCAGATTTTTCGACTCAAAATCTTCAACGCGAGCCCTCACCCCCGCCTGATTTTGTCCAGCAACGGCAAAGCGGGAGGCATCCAAACCAAGAACCCTGCACTTTTTCTTGCTTTTTAACTCGTAAAGGAGGCGCGAATTACCGCAACCGATATCCACCACGGCACTGCCCGGTCGGATCCAGTCAAAAAAAATTTTTTCCCGCTCCATCAGCTTTCCGCGCAACTCAAAACCGCGCTGCCGCCAATAAGCATCGTAATCAATTGGTTTAATATTGCGGAAGTTGGGGGTTCTTGTGCCTCTGAAGAAAAACATAAATCGTGATTACAAACCCTGCAGGATTTGAACCAATTCCTGACCTAATAGCTTTGGGGTTAACCGGTTTTGGTAAAGCCAATAAGCACGCTCGGCGATTGGGTGCAGTAAACTCGGGTCTTTTTTCAAATCTAAAATTGCTTGGGCCAGTCGCGACGGATTCTCGGGTTCAACCAATACGATGTTTTGCCCATCAGTGAAAAGTTCCAATACGGCCGAGGTGCTGGCGGTAATGACGGCCTTACCTGACGCGATTCCTTCGAAAATTTTGTTCGGAATTACAAATTGAGCTTTTTTATTTGAACCGAAAATTCCCAACACAACATCCGCATCTCTTAAGTACTCCGCCAGTTTGGCGAAGCTTGCCTCTGGGTAAAAAAACACATTTTTTAAATTCTTTCTTTCCACTTCTTCTTTTACTTTCTGATAACGGCTATTGAAGCGGGTCACAATCCTGAATTTTATTTCTTCATCTTTATCTTGCAGTTCTTCGGCCGCCCGCAATATAGTTTTCAAGCCATGAAAGGGCACAATGTGTCCGTGCCAATGAACGATGAATTCCTTGCTTGGCCGTAAGGGTTTTCCTTTCGCAAAAATTCCGTCATCGGCCCCCACGAACAATCGAAAAAATTTTTTTTCAGGCAACCCGTAACTCTGAACGAAATAGTCGATTTGCGCTTTTGTGTCAAGCAACACCCTATCGGCAAGCCGGCAGGAGAATTTATCCCAAAAAGCGTAAATTCTCGCCTGCAAGCTCTGCGGTCTGCAGACTTTACGATCTTCGACATTAGTCAAATATAAAGAAACGAAAGCGTCAAAAACTATTTTTTTTCGAGTCAATACTTTCGCCAACCACACAACGGTAAACCCGCCAAAAGCAACGAGTAAAAAATCATAATCATTCTTCAGCTTTCTGTGTTCCCGATATAGCGCCCAATATTTTTTCCAGCCCGTCAGCCGGGTATTACATTCCAACACCTGGACTCCGTTTTTTTGCAAACCCAATTTCAAAACAACGTTCCGGGGGTAGGTGGGCGAATAGTTTCCAAAAAAACAAACAGTCATGATTTGGCTGGTTAGGCGCTAGGATTTTTCTCTCCAATAGTTGAGGAGGTCTGGTAAGGTCGTTTCCAGAAAATTAATTCCCGGTCTCCAGCCGGTAGCACGAACAAACTTGCTATTATCGCCGATGATGCTTCCGCCGTCTGTTGGTCGGGGGCCGCCGTGGTCGGGAACCAGCTGGATATTTTTTTCGGAGGATAAGCTTAATAATTTTTCCAAAATCTCTTTAAAGGCAAACCCGCGGCCCGAACAGACATTATACGCCTCACCAGCTTCACACGCCTCCGCCGCCAGCCAGTAGGCCCTGACTACGTCGCGCACATCGGTAAAATCTCTGACGGCGCTTAAATCCCTGATTATAATTTCGCTTGGAATTTTGCTTTTTTCAATTTGCGCAATCTTTTTGCAAAATCCGGAAACTCCGAAAACCGCGTCTCTTCTGGGTCCCGTATGATTAAAAACGCGCAACCGCACAATATTCATCTGATAAGATCGAGCGTACTGGTAACCCATAAAATCTTGGGCCACTTTGGAGATGGCATACGGGGACTGCGGCCGGAGTTCAGAATTTTCGTCAAAAGGTTGATTCCCTGGACGGCCCGGGCCGTACTCTTCGGAAGAGCAAGCCAAAATAATTTTAGGACTAAAGCTTGAACCGAGTTGCGACCGAACACCCTCCAAAAGATTGCTTTGACCTATGATGTTGGTATAGAGAGTTGCTTCCGGATTTTCCCAGGAAGAATGCACATAGCTTTGAGCGGCCAGATGAAATATTTTATGGGGTTTTGTCGCGTTTAAAACACTGGTGATAGCGGCCTTATCGCGGATATCACACGGATAAAAAAATATTCGTTTTTTATCTTCAGACGAAATGACGGGAGGGCCTTGGGAAAAAATCGTGCCGTGAATTTCCGCATCTATGTGGTTGGTTTTGATGTACTCCAATAGATGATGACCGGCAAAGCCGGTTATGCCGGTAATCAATACCTTCTCAACTGGCGAGTCCATGGAAATGACTAATTACAGAAAGTTAATCATGAAGGAGTTTCAAAAATTTGCTGACTATCACCGGGTAGCTGTAATTTTGTATTACTCTGGTCCTGGCTTGCTGTCCCAGCCGTTTTTGCAAAGCGGGATCGCGCAATATCCGAACAACTGTCTGAACAATCCCCGGCGAGTTTTTAGCCGGAACCACGAACCCGGTCTGACCGTCGATATTGATTTCTGGACCGGCGCCGGCATCAGAAGTCACCACCGGCACGCCGCAAGCCATGCCTTCGATCGTGACCTGCCCGAACGCTTCCATCCAAATCGACGGGATGACCAAAACGTCCGCGGCGTTTAAATAATCGACCAGCTCCGCGAAGGAGCGCTTGCCGACTGTTTGGACACAACCATCGAGCCGCAGTTCTTGAATCATGCTTCGCATGCGGTCGCTGTCTTGACCGGATCCCACAATAACCAAATTCACGCCCGGAAGCGCCGTGACTATTTCCGGCATGGCTCGCAATAAATAATCCAGCCCTTTTTCGGCAAAATTTATCCTGCCGATAAAAAGCACGATCTTTTCTCCTTTTAATTTTAAGCGTGTTCGAAAGCCGGCTTTGTCCGACAGCGGTCGAAACAGATCTGTTTCTATGGCTACGCCCAGTATTCTAATCTTAACAGATTCTGCACCTAAAAGCTTCCCTTCGCGCGCCGCGGCTTGGCTTAGAAAAACCAGTTTATCGGCACGGTTGTAAATTAATCGCGCATATTTTTTTTGCGTCTTATTATCAAGCACAAAACCCAAGACATAGTCAACGGTGGTTTTAAGGCCGAGGTCTTGCAGTTGCTGATACCACTTCCGTTTCCCAAAGGTTTCTTCTGCGGATCTTTCAAAATGCCAGAGCCAGGCGGTAATTTGACGGAAAATAAACGGCGCGTTTAGTCGATCCTTGATTTGCGCGATCGCGTAACCGGCCTCGCGCGACTGCCAGACATAAACCGCCGAAAAATTGCTTGACCGCAACACGGTCTGGACCATGCTTTGCGTCCTGATCATATAAAACCAACGCAGCCAGCGATTGACGGGCCAAAACCAAAAAGGACTCTTTAAGTACGACCAATAGCGCACTACCTTAATCCCGTCAATGTCGTTGCTGCCCTTGTGAAAGACAGAAAGCCAGGGGCAAACGACGTACACTTCCACTCCGGCTTTGACTGTTTCGCGCAACTTTTGAATAAAATAATGATAGGTCCCAAGGTGCTCCCCCAGCTCTTTTTCCGTGCCGAACTTATAAGCGACGACGCAGATTTTCATATCGTTGAAAATTATGCAAAGCTGGCGATAATGCGTTTCGCAAGACGATCCAAACTATGATGGGTTTCCACTAGCTTGCGCAAGTTTGCGCCCAGGGTGCGACGATCCGAAACATTCAAGCTTAGAATCGTCAAAATTTTTTTTACCAGCTCTTGCGCAGATCTTGGAGCAACCATGCAGAGATCTTCAAACGGGAAAAGAAGATATCGAAAGGCCTCATTGGAAGTCAGCACCGGACACTCACACGCCATTGCCTCCAAAACCGCCTTGTCTATACTCCCAGTTTGCGAAAGATTGATGAATAAATCGGCCTGCTGGTAAACCCCCGGAATCCGCGCGTGGGGTATGGCCGGCACGAAGTGCACGGTATTTTCCAATCCGAAATTCACAACCATCCGTTTCAGGGCTGAAAAGTATCCTTGGTCGGAAGGCAAAGCCGCCGCTCCGATCACATCGCATTGCAAATTTGGAATTTTTTCCTCCCGGACCAAAACTTTGAACGCAGTAATTAAGGTTTCCAAATCCTTCACCGGACTGATTCGACCAACCGTCACGATTCTGAATTGTTGACGAACAGGAGCGGCGAACAAGCTAAGGGGAGCGAACTTTTTAAGATCAATCCCGTGACCCTCCACTGCAACTTTTTGGGACTTTATCCGGAAACTCTCCGACGAGGCGGTTAAAACTTTATCCGAAACCCACAACATCAACCAAGTTTTCCAAGTAACGGCCTTATGCGCGTACCAGCTGACAATTTTTTTTCTGGCGAGTTTTGCCCACCAAGCAATCGCAATTGCGTACTCCGGATTTTGGTGACAAAAAACTCCGTCCACCTCTTTTACCAGCTTAGAAGCTAAGCGGATAAATCTCGCTACTCTGACAATGCGAGAACTGCCATGTTCTTTGCCCAAAGAATAAATCCGCGTGCCTTCCAACCCCGCAACGTTTCCTCTCTCAAGACAAATGACCACCAGCTCGCCGCCTGCCCTCTTCAAAAACTCATCAAGCTTTTGCGCCCAGGTAAAACTGTGGCCGGCAAGCCAATCGTCCCGATCTATTTTTCTGGTAATCATCAGCAGCTTCATAAATTTCCAGCAAGCATATCTTCCCAGAAGCGAATGATTTTTTTTGTATTATGACTAAATTTTTCCCGAACTAATATTCGACCATTTTCGCCCATTTGCTTGGCGATAGCAGGATTCTCCAAAAGATATATTAACTTTTCAGCAAGTTTGACAGAATCGCCAATTGGGACCAAGTACCCGTTGTAACCATCCTTAATTATTTCCTGCGCGCCAAGCGTTGCGGTTGCGACAACAGGTTTCCCGCAAGCGTTGGCTTCCACCAGCACCTTGCCGAAACTCTCTGAACTCGATGAAGACACTATCACATCAGAAGCATAGTAATAAGCCGGCGTATCGTCAGAGTCAACCCCGCCTTGCCCGGTGACCATGTCTAGCAAATCTCCTGGGATATTTTTTGATAATCCAAACCCCACCAGCCAGAAACAGACATTATCCCGGCCCTTTCTTGCTTTGACGTAACGGACTGCTTTAAACAAGGTGGAGTCATCTTTGGCTTTATCAACTCTGCCGACCGCGAGTATTGTTTTTCTGCCTTGGGTAGAGGTTTGTGCTCTTAGATCGTTTAACAATTGCATTCTGCTGGGGCTCGCAATGCTTTCAAAAGCGGCAAACCTTTCAATGTCAACCGGAGTGGAAATGACGCGAATCAGCTGCGGTATAACGCCTGCTTGTAGAAGTTTTTCTCTTTGCCCTTGGCTCATCACCCTGATTGCGTCCGCTTGAGGGACGGTCAACTTTGAAATGAGTAAATAAATAAAATGATACCAGCGCTCCTTGAGAAAATGGCGGTTCCGCCAAAAGTCGCCGTGGAAATTTATTTGAAGTTTTATTTTTAGCTTGCGCTTGAGCAACCATCCGACAACCCCGGCCCCAAAAGGATCTTGCGCAACGACAATGTCAAACTGATGATGTCTGTAAATTCGTCTTGCGATCCGGTAGGCATCCCAAAGAAAAAAAAATTTATTCCTCGAGTTCGTCGGGTAACCCGTGACGTTGCTGGCAATCTCAAAAACCCTCAAATTTTCTTTACGCTTAGTGTATACAATAATATCTAAACTCTTCAAGTGCTGCCCATATTCCCGGTGACGCTGCACCGCGTCACCGGGACCCTTGAGGCCCACCAGGGTTTTATCCAAACCGATATTGAGCACCTTCATAAATTGCTAAAAACGGCTTGATAATCCCCAAGAACTTCCGTCCAACCGCGATCCAACCGAATGGTTTTCAGTGTCTTCAAATAATTTTCATAATTCTGTTGGTTAAGTAAGAAATGCAGTCGTTCCACTAACTCTGAAACTTTAAAGGGGTTAAATTCCAAAAGCGCCTTTCTGACATCTTGCGGCAAACCGTTAAAGCTCGTCAAAAGTACCGGCACGTGTAAGCCGATGCACTCGAGGGCTAAATTTGGACTTAATTCGGTAAACGAGGGAATGACCACCGCCCAAGATTCGGCAATCAGTTTAGCAAATTCGTTTCCCTGCATCGATTGCAAAATCTTCACCCGCCCTTGCAACTTTTCTCGCTCAATTAAACCCGGTAATGAATTTTTTTCCGGCCCATCCCCAACAAGCAACAGTTCCGGTATGGAGGGAACCGATTTTAAGGCGGAAAGAATTAACGGAATATTTTTGACTTTAATAAATCGGCCGGCAAAAACCAAACGAAAGTATCTTTTTTGTGCTTGGACAATTGTCTGCCGCCCAACGGGGTTATAAATGACTGCAGTTTTACTTTCCGGTAAATTAAAGTGCCTGTGATAAAGATCTGCTTGTAAAACGCTGTTAAAAATAATTTTTTTTGCCCTTCTTAAAACCAGACGATAGAAAAAAAGATAAACCTTTTCGATCAAAGATTTCGGCAAATCATAATAAGCGTTTAGCCCCGCGATTCTCCCCTTTTGCACCATTTTCTCCCACAGAAAGTCTCCACCCAAACGCAAGACCAATTTTTTAGCGGAAAAAACAGAAGCCAAGAAGGCCGGTATTCCGGAACTGACTAAATCTTGGGCAAAGATGAAATCGCATTTTCTCGCTTCAGAAAAAGCCGCTAAAAAGTAGCGCAGGTAACGCACCGCCAGGAGCGTGTTTCGGCTGATAATCATCGTCCAAAACGGGTCACGTGTCAAGCTGTCGGCTTGCCCATAAGCAATCAGCTTGACTGCGTGACCTTGCGCCAAAGCCCGATCTGCGAAGTTTTTGACAAAAGTCGCCATTCCTCCAAGCTCGGGCGGATAAGTTCCTGAAGCAATCAATATTTTCATTGCCGAAAAGCTAGTTTAACAGAACCGTTAAGTCCGCCGGGCGAACCAGAAATCTTCGCGGCCTTGCCGGGAAAAAATAAGGAAAAAAATGACACGCTAAATAACAAAAAAATAAAGGGCTGGGCCGGCACTCGAAATCTGGGTTCGGCCACTGCGCCTGTCGTTAAGCCAAAATAAAGCACAAGCAACAAAAACAAAGTAAAAATTTTCCCCTGGGCCATCGATCTCGATCTTATCCACCCATATCCGACGACCGCGTAAAAAATCAGCAACCCTAATTTGCCTAAAACCTCAAGCGGATAATTTTGCAACAACAAGAAAATCTCTTTTGGGCCTTTCCAGATGCTTCGGGTGAAATTCGCTCCCGACGCTTTACCGGTAAATACAGAACGGATTTCTTCTATTCCGCCGCTGAAAAAAACGGCTAGGGTATTGACTGCGTGCAACGAGGCGTAAGCCAACGGCGACTCCCTGATGATTGTCCAGCTTTCTTCCCAGTAAAACTTTCCCAAAAAAACCTGATCGTGACTTATATTCGTAGGGCGGATCGCCCTGGCCTTCGTTTGAAAGATCGCTTTTGCTTCTTCTTTCCCCAGATTATTTTTTAAAGCGTAAAATTCTCGCGCGTTATACATATACCAATTGTAAGCCGGAAGTGACGAGACGATAATCTGCCCGAAATGTTTATAATTCCTTGCAAGCCACGGCGTCAAGATTAATCCAAAAATCGCCAAGAAAAGCAAAGAGGAGCGTATTTTAAACTTCAGATCCGATTTTGCCTCGAGAAAAATCATAAGAACGGCAAAGAAGGGCAAAAGGACGCCGACGGGACGGGTTAAGGTCGCCGCGCCCAAAAAAACC
>JACQJK010000051.1 GCA_016205055.1 Candidatus Doudnabacteria bacterium | reverse complement strand
TCGAGTTTCTTAATTCATAGTATAATTTTGAGAATTTATATTTTTTTGTAATGTCGTCCTATCGGTACCAGGCCAAGGATAAAAGCGGCGGGTTGGTTGTTGGCACGGTGGAGGCGGCGAATGAAGCCCAAGCCGCGGAGACCCTGGAGAGTCACAATCTCGTCCCCATTCGGTTCAGCGAACTGACTGCGCTTTCTTCGCTGGACGCCATTTTGTCCCAGCTTTCCCGGGTCACGGGAAAGGATATGGTCATTTTTTTTCGTCAACTGGCGACGCTGGTCAATGCGCAAGTCAGAATAGTGACCGCTCTGAAAATTTTAACGAAACAGGTTTCCAGCAGAAAGTTTCGTTCTTTAATCGAAGATTTGGCATCGGAAGTGGAAGGTGGAAAAAGTTTTTCGGAGGGGCTGTCGATTTATCCGAATCTCTTTCCCGATCTCTACACCAGCTTGATTCGGGCTGGTGAAGCGTCCGGAACTTTGGATAAGTCCCTGCTTTATTTAGCCGACCAGATAGAGAAGGATTATGACTTGCGCGCGAAGATCCGAGGGGCTTTGTATTATCCGGCTTTCATCGTCGCGGTGTTAATCATCGTGGGAGTTTTGATGATGATTTTCGTTTTACCGCAGCTCACAGCGGTTTTGCAAGAATCCGGGGCGGAACTGCCTTTGGCCACGAAGATCATCATTGCGACCAGCAATTTGATGCGCGGGTTTTGGTATATTCTGCTCGCGGGCTTGCTGGGTTTAATTTTTCTGGTCCGCTACTTGATCCGCACCACCTCGGGGCGCTATTTTTACGATAATCTTCTGATCCATACTCCCTTGATCGGGCCGTTTTTACAAAAAATTTATCTTTATCGCTTTGCGCACCATATGGCTAATCTCCTGTCTGGCGGAATCAGCATCGTCAAAGCCCTTCAGCTGATCGCTGACATCATCGGCAATTGGACTTACAGAGATATTTTTTTGGAGGCCGCATCCGAGGTACAAACAGGCAGAAGTCTTCGTGAAGTATTGGAAAGTTATCCCGAGATTCCGCCGTTGGTTTACCAGATGGCCGAAGTGGGGCAGCAAACCGGGGATTTGCAGGGAATTTTAAGAAAGTTGTCGAATTTTTACGAAAAAGAGGTAGAAAACTATATCGCTAATCTCACTACGCTCATTGAACCGATAATTATGGTTCTCTTGGGCGTGGCTGTGAGTATCGTAGTTGCAGGAATTTTGCTGCCCATATATAATTTAGCTAGCAGTTTTTAGCCAGTTTGCGGCAAAGAAACCAAAGAAGATGAAAAATCGACGGTTCGAATCAGCTAAAAGTCGAAAAAACAATGAAAACAAAAATTAAGCTACAGGGAAGGGGGTGAGATAGAGAAGTGAATAAAGCAAAATCTCTTGGTTTTACCTTGATTGAACTTTTGGTCGTTATCGCCATCATCGGAATCTTGGCGGCGGTAGTGTTGGTTTCTCTAAACTCCGCCCGGGCCAAGTCGCGCGACGCAAAAAGAATCGCCGACGTCAGACAAGTGATGACTGCCTTGGAATTATTCTATAACGACAACAATAGTTATCCTTCAGAAACCGCAAACGCCCCGACGGCCGGCGACGGCACTCCGGCTTTCAGTACTTATTTGTCTAATTATCCCCAAGTCCCTACTCCGGCTGATGGCACCTGCGGGACCGCAAACTTGTATGATTACACGGCCTCTGGCGGAGACCCGGCGACTTATACTCTGGCTTTCTGTTTGGGCGCGCCGACCGGCGGGTTGGGAGCAGCCGGCGATACGGCCGTGACCTGCACAGCCAGTCCGGCGGGAATAACCTGTACCTAGTAGTTTTATCCTCGGGCTTTTTAGTCATTGTTATGAAATAATGACTTTGCAAAAAGCCCGCGGGCATTATCGCAATGGTTTTTGGTCATGCGGTAATGCCCGCGGATTTTTCCCCCTTATTACTTTCCCCGCCTCCGCAGAAAGCCGCGGGCTCTGCCCGTGGGACCCACATTTTCTTTTGTGAGAATCGGAACGCGGCTTCAGTTAAGAATTTGGTTTTGCTAAAATACCCGGCGATTAGTTTTAGCTTATGAAATACTTATCGGCACAACTCGGTTTCACTCCGCACCAGAACGTCATCCGCCCGAGACGGATAAATTCCGGGATCAACGGGCTTAAAAACTCAAAGTATGTTGCTCCGATACCGCTCGCGACATTGCATCGGAGTAACAGCGCGGGATTCACCTTGATCGAGCTTTTAGTGGTCATCGCGATTATTGGTTTGTTGGCCTCGATCATCACGACCGCCATGAACAATGCCCGCTTAAAAGCTCGCGACGCCAGGCGACTTACCGACATCAGTCAAATTAAAACCGGGATGGACCTTTATTTTTCTCACGGCGGCGGTTATCCTTCTGACGCGACTTATGACGCCGCCTACACGGCTGGGCAGTTGCTTTGCAGTACCATCCCAATAATGAAAATCCCGCAAGACCCGCTTTACCCGACTTTCCAGTACGATTACAATACCGCCGGACTGCAGGCCTCCGGGTGCGGGCTTGCTGACTTGCGGCTTGAGTACACTCTCACTTTCCGTTTGGAGCGAGACACTTCGATTCTCTACTCCATGGACGAGGACGGACAGATTACCCCGCCCCTGCCGGGTAATTAGTTTCGTGTTTGGTTCGCGAGAGCACTTCGCTCCAAACCCGGCTCTTCTCGCTGTAATCCTGCCCCGCTTTAGGCGGGGTTCATCGTTGCCCCATGAAGTTTTTTTTCGACTTTTTCTTTTTCACCCTCGGTCTTGTTATCGGCAGTTTTCTGAACGCGGTTATTTTTCGTTTGCGCTATTCTCGGTCACTGCTCGGACACTCCGCTTGTCCCGATTGCGGACACCGCTTGGGGGCGATTGATCTCGTGCCGATTGTGAGTTTTGTTTGGTTGAGAGGCCGCTGCCGGTTTTGCCGGCGGCCGATTTCTTGGCAATATCCACTTGTCGAATTGACCACGGGGTTAGTGTTTTTGCTGGCTTTCCGTCATAACCTTTCGCAGCTTGCTTGGGGACTTTCGGGGGAGTTTGTTTTTTTTACAGCGTTTGAACTGATCGCGGTTGCCTTGCTGATTTTGATTTTTGTTTATGATTTAAAATACTTTCTTATTCCGGATGTTTTTGTTATTCTGGGAGTAGTTGGCTCTTTACTATTTCGGATTCTTGCGGAGAAGTCCCTTGCGGACGGACTTTATGGAGTGCTCGTAGTGTCGGGTTTTTTTGGTTTTCTGTATCTGGTTTCGTCCGGAAAGTGGATTGGTTTTGGCGACGTGAAGCTGGGTTTATTTTTGGGATTGTTGCTTGGGGTACGCTTGTCCCTGGTTATGCTGATGCTGGC
>JACQJK010000048.1 GCA_016205055.1 Candidatus Doudnabacteria bacterium | reverse complement strand
CAGCTTTTCGGCTGCAAATGCTTCATCGGAATTCGCCGTAATACTGCGATTACGTCTTCATTCCGCTTCAGCATTTTCTCTCGCAAATCTGAAATTTCTCCTTAAAAGCGAGTTTTTAGATGACCTCAATTTGTCCTTAAAAACCTCTCGCTGGCGAGGGGTTTTTTGTAATTCCCCCCGATTATCGCGCGCCATAAAAAATAAAGAGGTTTACAATCCTTACAATATCTTAGGCGCGGAAGATACGAGTTTTTTTGCTAAAATTGCTTGATCGTGGTATCATGGAAATGCAATCAGGATCCCAGTTTGGGAAATAAAAAGTGACTAAAACCGCAGGAAAATCGCTAGTTTTTTTGGTAGCCGCAGCATTGATACTTGCCGGTATCCCGAGTTTTACATTCGGGTCTTTTTATATAGTAAAAGACGCTTTTGCCCCCAAGAAAACCGAGCAAAATTCGCAGCTTACGGGGTTTTTGGTCTTTGAGCGACAAAATCAACAGCCATTGCAAATTGTTAAAGTTCGTGAATCGGCCGGGGATTTGTGGACGGTATCCTTCGCCCCAATTTTAGACGCGACAGTGAAAGTGCAAGTCGTTGAGCTGTTTTTTCCGCAAATCCGGCTAGCGGTGGTTGATCGGCCAACAGGTTTGCTGGAGATTAAGATTTCGCAGAAAGCTTTTTTGGACGCATACGGCTCGATGATCCCGATGCGCGGTCGGGTAGTAGGCAAGTTAAGCGCGAGCATGCCGATCTTGGCGGTCCTTCTTATTATCTTGGTCGGGCGCGCCCGACGGCTGTCTGCCAGTAAGATTTCTTTGCGGAATTTTTTTGCTTCAAGTTCCGCGTTAAATATTCCTTTGACTTTGAGGTGTTGACCCCGCACCAAACGAGGATTGCGCCGAAGGCGCTCCAGCTTCCGGTCGTTTCTGCAGCGAGGTTGTAAGTTAGGCGAACGTGATTTTCGAAAGCGCCATCGGCACAAGCTGAAGTCGTATCCTCGTTGTGGTGACGGGGTTGACCCGGATAGTAGCCCGTGCAGGCGGACACTACCGGGCTTGACCCTGCGTCGGTTGAAATTCAATCTTTAAATTAAGATCAAAAATATGGACGTGAATCCAAGAGAGTTTAAAAGAGCGCCCGAAGGCAGCGTGCGGATCAACCGCGCCGAAACTGCCGACGAGTCGATGGGAGAAGAAAAAATGGGCATGGGTGAAGGCGGCTTCGGCCACGCGCATATGCATAGGAGGTCGCGCGGCCCGTGGATCCTGGTAATTGCCGTCATTATCGTGCTTGCCGTTTTGGGCTACGTGTATCGCGACAAGCTGTCGGCCTCAAAAACGACGAGCGGGCCGGGCGCCACCACCGCGTTCCAGGCCGTGTTTTTGACCAACGGCCAGGTCTATTTCGGGAAACTCACGGACACAGGCGATCGCTACGTGAAGTTGGAGAACATTTACTATCTTCAAATTACGCCGGTGTTGCAGACCAAAACCGAAGGCGATCCGGGAACGCAAGCCACGCCGCAGCAGCAACTGTCGTTGGTTAAGCTGGGCAACGAATTGCACGGCCCGGTTGACCACATGTCAATTAACCGCGATCACGTGCTGTTTGTGGAGGACTTGAAAGAAGACGGCCGGGTGGTGCAGGCCATCAAGGAGTACGAGCAGGGCCAGCAGAAGTAGTGCAAAGTTTGCAAGATCGAGATCGCGATCACAGTAAAAGCAGCTTGAAAAGCGCCTTTTACAAAACAAAACCCGCTCTATTGACGAGCGGGTTTTGTTTTAAACTTTGATGATTTTTTCGAAGACTTTAGGGTAGCCAAGCGCCAGCTCGGATAAGACCTTTCGGTTCAACTTGATGTTCTGCCGGGCTAACCGGTGGATGAGCTTGCTGTAAGAAGTCCCTTGGGTCCGTGCCGCGGCGGAAATCCTTAAAGTCCAAAGCCGGCGAAATTGGCGCTTTTTTTGCCGGCGGCCTATATAGGCGTGTTTGCCGGCGTGCAGCATGGCTTCTTTGGCCGCCCGGTATTTGTTTTTCCGGCCCCATTTAAAACCGCGGGTTAGTTTGAGCAGTCGTTTTCTGCGCTTGTTGGCGGTTACGCCTCGTTTGACGCGTGTCATCCCAGTATATCAACCCCGTAGAATCGTAGCGAAGACTCTAAGCTTCGTCACGATCATACGATTAATCATAAATAATTCTTTTTTTGATATTTTAGCT
>JACQJK010000043.1 GCA_016205055.1 Candidatus Doudnabacteria bacterium | reverse complement strand
TTTAATTCGACGTTGAAAGGCATCGTGAAAGAGCGGCTCATGAGTAAAAATATTATCCCGTTTGCAAAAAGACCAAACCGAGAATTATCGAAGTTGTATTGCGGGGCAAGCCCCTGCACCAAGTTCTCTCATATAAATCCTTTTATGCATGTATAAGCCGCTTGACCAAAAACCCGATTTTCCAAAGCTGGAGGAGGAGGTTTTGGCGTTTTGGGAGCAAAACGGCGTGTTTGAGCAATCCCTGCGGAAAAACCAGGGCAAAAAAAATTTCGTGTTCTTTGAAGGGCCGCCCACGGCCAACGGCCAACCGGGACTGCATCATGTTGAAGCGCGGTCGTTTAAAGACGCGATTTTGCGCTTTCAGACCATGCGGGGGAACTTTGTGCTGCGCCGCGCCGGCTGGGACACTCACGGTTTGCCGGTGGAAATCGAAGTGGAGAAGTCCTTGAAGATCTCCGGCAAAAAAGAGATTGAAAATCTCGTGCCAGGCAATAGACAAGCGAGCATTGAGAAGTTTAATGAGCTTTGCCGGCAAAACGTTTGGAAGTACAAGGAGGAGTGGGAGCAGTTTACCAAGCGGATGGGTTTTTGGATTGATCTGAATAACCCTTATGTCACTTACGACAATCATTATATCGAAAGCGTCTGGTGGATCATCAAGAATCTCTCGGAAAAAAAGGTGAAGGGACAGCCGTTGCTTTATCAAGGCCACAAAGTCTTGCCGTTTTGTCCGCGGTGCGGCACGGCCTTGTCTTCTCACGAAGTCGCCCAAGGATACCAAAGCATCGAAGAAAACTCGGTTTACCTGAAATTTTTGCTGCGGGAGAAAAAATTGGAAGTGCGCAAGCAAAAAAACGAACAAGAGGTCATCAAGCTGGATCGGCCCACTTATGTACTTTCCTGGACAACCACTCCCTGGACCTTGCCCGGAAATGTGGCATTGGCTGTGGGAGAGAAAATTGATTACGTAATCGCGATTTGCGGCAAGGTCAATTACATCGTGGCGGCGGAGTTAGCCGAAGCGCTGTTGCCTAAGCCCTACACTATTTTAGAGAAATTCAAAGGTAAGCATTTGGCCGGTGCTAGTTACCAACCGCTGTTTGACGTTGCTAAGCTGAAAAGTAAAAATTCGTACAAAATTTATCCGGCTGATTTTGTTACCACTCAAGAAGGCACCGGCATTGTGCATACTGCCGTGATGTACGGAGAAGACGATTACGAGTTAGGTACCAAAGTCGGTTTGCCGAAAGTTCACACCGTAACCGAAGAAGGCCGGTTTATTGACTCTTTACCCGGACTAAAGGGCCGACTCGTGAAGGATAAAGATACTGAAACGTACATCTTGCAGCAGTTGCGCAAGCACGGTTTTTTGTTCGCGGAAAAACCGTACCGCCACGATTATCCGTTCTGCTGGCGCTGCACCACCCCCTTGATTTACTACGCCCGAAATTCTTGGTTTATCCGCATGAGCGCTCTGCGGGAACGTTTGCAGAAAAACAACCAGCAGATCAATTGGGTGCCGGATTACATTAAAGACGGCCGGTTTGGCGGCTGGCTTAGAGAGGTGAAGGACTGGGCGATTTCCCGTGACCGCTATTGGGGCACACCATTACCTTTCTGGCGTTGCGAGCAGTGCAAAGAGTGTATGTGTATCGGGTCAATGAAAGAGCTTGCGGAGAAGGTGGAAACAATTTCAAAACCCAAAATTCAAAACTCAAAATTCGACCTGCACCGCCCTTTTATTGATGAAGTAATTTTGAAATGCGACAAATGCGGGGGACCGGCCAAGCGAATTCCGGAAGTCTTAGACGTCTGGCTGGATTCCGGGGCCATGCCGTTTGCCCAGTGGCACTATCCTTTTGAAAATAAAGAGAAGATAGATTCCTCATCGCCGGCCCGCACCGCCAAGCCGGGGTCCGCCTCCGAAAGGAAACACAGAGATCCTTCGACTCCGCTTCGCTCCGCTCAGGATGACTCCTCCCTGCGCGAAGGGAGGAGTCAGTTTCCGGCTGATTTCATCACGGAAGCCATTGACCAGACCCGAGGATGGTTTTATACGCTTTTGGCCGTGGCCACGGCGTTGGGCTATGATTACCCCGCGTTTCAAAACGTCATTTGCTTGGGCCACGTTTTAGACAGCCACGGCGTTAAAATGAGCAAATCGAAAGGAAATATGGTGGCGCCGGCGGACTTAGCCAAAAAGTATGGGATTGACGCAGTGCGGTGGTACATGTATTCGGTCAATCAGCCGGGGGAACCGAAATTATTTTCCGAAATTGAATTAGTGCCGATCATGCGCCGCGTCCAACTGGTGCTGTGGAATATTGCCAACTACTTTATTACTTATGCGAACGCGAATAAGTGGGTTTTTCAAGCGCCCGCCGCGCCGTCGGATAATATTTTAGATCGCTGGATTACCGCATTGACGCAGGTGACAGTGAACGACATGACCGAGCATTTATCCAAGTATGACGTTTTCCGAGCGGCGCGCGCATACGAGCGTTTTATTGACGATTTTTCCACTTGGTATTTGCGCCGCAGTCGCGCCCGCGTCGGGAGTGAGTTTTTTTCGACCCTGTTTCATGCTCTATATAACGCCTTGCGGCTGCTTGCCCCGTTTATGCCCTTTACGGCCGAGGCAGTCTATAAAGTTCTGCGGCCGCAGAACTGGCCCGAGTCGGTTCATCTTGCAGAGTGGCCCGAGGCCGTCGCATTATCCGCCGCGGACAAAACTCTTTTAGAGCAAATGGTTAAGGTGCGCGGCGTGGTCGAGCAGGTGCTGGCCTGGCGCAAGCAAAAAAATCTCAAAGTACGCCAGCCGCTCTCCGAGTTGGTGTTAATCGGTAAAAATTCCGACTGGGAAAACTACACTTACTTACTCGCCGAGGAGTTGAACGTGATTGCCGCAAAGCTCGCCTCTTCCCCTCCAGCCGGTTCTGGCTTTGAAGAGATTCAGGCGCGCACTCCCACCCTCCGGCTGTTTATTAACGCCGAGTTAACGCCTGAACTTTTGATTAAAGGGTTGGCGCGTGAGTTGGAACGACTGGTGCAAGGGCTGCGCAAGGAAGCCGGCTTGAAGGTTGGAGAATTGGTCGAGATGTTCTATCAAACCACCAGCGAGGAAGTTTACGAGTCGTTTGAATTTTTTGACAGCGGGAAAACTTACGTCACCCGCGTTATCGGCAGCAAAGAGTCCGTGGATTTCGGAAAAGATATGCGGATCGGCCAACATCGAGTCTGGATCGGATTCCGGAGGCCGAAAACTTGAAACCTAAGCCCTCTTGCAGAATAACATTTCGGCCAATTTTTCCAAAACTTGGGGCTGTCCCTCGACTTGCGCTCGGGATGGTGACTCCTCGGCCATGAGCTCGGAGCCGAATGGGCGGAGTCGAACCACAAAAGGCCTCAAAGCTCCTCCGCTTAATTTAGCCATTAAACGTCGTCGCTTATTCGGCTTTTTCGCTCGAAGTTTGTAAAAATTATCTCGAAAGCTTATTTTGCAAAAGGTCTTTCAAGCTTACAAATAGGTATGCGTTATAGGACTTTAACCGGTTTTGTTTTAAAACGCGCGGCGCTGCGGGAAGCCGACGAGGTCGTGACGTTTTGGTCGTGGGAAGAAGGCAAGGCGCGCGTGTTGATTCGGGGAGTGAAGAAATCCACCAGTCGCTTGAAAGCCGCTCTGACCCCGGTGTCTTTGGTTTGTCTGCAGATTGCAAGCAGCGAGTTTATGCCGGTTGTCACGAGCGCCCGTGCGGTGAAAATTTATTCGGGGACGCTTGCGGATCTGCCGCGCGTCGCCGTGGTGTTTAGCTTGTTTGAAATGGTCTTGCGTTCCACCGCCGACAACCAAGCGAATGTCAGCGTTTCCATTTTATTGCGAACCAGCTTAGATTATCTGGAAAATTCGCTTGCAGTCGATCGAGAGTTTTTGACGGCTTTTCGCCTGCGGCTGCTTTCGGCCTTGGGCTATCAGCCGGTTTCTTCGACTTGCGCCCAGTGCGGCAGAAAGATTTCCGCTAAACGACCGTTATTTTGGAGCAGTATTTTTGTTGGCATGATTTGCGGGGCTTGCAGTCGGTTTGACGCAAGCGCGCGGACCCTGGACTTGCCGGTGGTTTCGTACTTGGATAAACTGAAATCAGAATCATTTTCTTTCAGTTTGCTGGCCGAAGCCGAACAAACCAAAAGTCAGGCCGAACAACTGCTGATCGAAGCGTTTCAGAACATTTGCGAACGGGAGTTAAATTCCAAGAATTTTCTCGCCGCCAGTTTAGCATCCTAAAAAAACTGAAAAGCGAAATAAATGGCTGCAGATCTCAATAATCCCTTTATCATTCCTCCGTCCGTTCACAAAGAGAAGGCCGAGCAACGAAACTGGCTTTCCCGCGTCGTGTTCCCGACGAAGTGGTTGGTTGTGATAATCGCCGTGATCGTGGTGCTGCTGGGAGTGCTTTTTTGGATGCTGCGCATCATCCCCGCTCCGCCACCCAAGCCGGAAGTGCGGTTATGGTTTGACACGCCGGAAACCGTGACCTCGGGAAGCGCTGCGGAGTTTTCTGTGATCTATGAAAACTTGAGCAAAGAGGAGCTGCAGTCGGTTTTGTTAGAAGTTGTGTACCCTGACAATTTTCAATTTTTAACCAGCGAACCGGAAAGCGCGGATCACAACGGACGAAGTTTCAGCATTGGCTCGCTAGACGGAGAAAAGACGGGAATTATCAAAATCGTGGGGATTTTTAGCGGCAGTCCCGAGGAGATTAAAATTTTAAAAGGACGGTTGTTTTTTGGATTAAAGGAACAGACAGCCCAATTCAGCAGTTCGGGGGAGAGCCGTTTTTCCTTACAGGCCCCGGACTTCAATTTGCGCATCGTCGCCCCGCCCCAAGTGGTAGCGGGGCAAAAACTGGATTACCAAATTTCTTTTCAAAACATTTCCGACACTGATCTTAATCGGGTGCAGTTGAAAGTCAAATACCCAGGCGGTTTTGTGTTCAGCAAAGCCACCTTGCCTTCAAAAGATAACGAAACCTGGGAGATCGGGCGCATGGCCATCGGCAAAGAGGCGCTGCTTACCATTTCCGGCTTGATCAACGGGGCAGCAGGAGAAGAAAAGATTTTCCGCGTTGATGTGGGCTATGTTTCCGATTCCGGCGAGTTCGTTTTGCAAAATCGGGGCTATCTTTCCATCTCGCTTCTTCCGTCTCCCTTGACCGTCACCAACAGCTCGAACAGAAGTCCCGTCGTCAACGAAGGAGAATCTATAACTTACTCCATCCGTTATCGCAACGATGGGCAACTGGCGATGCAGAACGTAAAAATTATTATAAAAATGGACGGTGCGGCGATTGATTTCACCAGTTTGCGGGCGGAGGGCGGAGCTTTAGTAGGCAAAGACGTTGTCTGGAATCCCTCGGGTGTTTCTAAGTTAAGAATCCTCAACCCCGGCGATTCCGGCGAACTGACCATGACGTATCAGCTGAAAGAGAATTTAGCAAGCCTAGGTCTTATCAATCCTTCCGTGACGACAAAGATTTTTATTTCATCCATGGAACTGCCGGAGCCGGTCGGAGGACAAGAGTTAACTTTCAAGGTTAAGTCAAAATTGGTTTTACTGCCGGACGCCGTTTACGTTTCTGGACCGATAAAACCGCTCGTGGCCGGAGAGGCGAGCGTTTTTCGGATAAAATTTTTGCTGAAAAACGGCGTTAACGCGCTGTCCGAGGCGGTGTGGCAGGGCGTGATCAATATTCCCGCGGTTGACGTGATCGAAAGCTCGCTTCCCGCAAATGTTTTTGGGCGCGAGTTTAAATTCTCCCAAGAATCCGGTCACTTGACCTGGAATATTGGAGATGTGGAAGCGCTCGCAGCGCGGGCGATTGAGTTTGAAGTGCGGGTCGTGCCGTCGGTGCTTGACCTGAAAAGCGATATGTTGTTATTAAAAGATTTGGAAGCATCTGCCCGCGACACGTTCGTCAATCAAAACATCGCGGGCAAATATCACGAGGGATTGCGGGTTAGAAATTAAAAACCCCAGCACCTTTTTTCAGAGTTCTTCATTTCTTAAAGATTTCGAAAGACACATTGTGCAGAAAACTAATCCACACAAATCTTGCTGCATAGCAGCCGCGGCTTTGGCAGTGGAATACTTATGCGTTGTCCCGTAAAGCTCTGGGGCTTAGTCATCGTCAACAAATTTTTCCGGGTCAATTTTGCTGCCGTTTTTTATAACTTCGAAATGCAAATGGTTTCCGGTTCGGCCGTAAACGCGACCGGTGTTGCCGACCCGGCCGATGGTTTGACCATGCTCCACCCTGTCGCCGGCCGTGACGTAAAGTTCCGAAGCGTGGGCATAGCGAGTTTGCACGCCATTGCCGTGGTTGATAACGATCGTTTTGCCGTAGCCCGCTTGCCAGCCGGACAATTCCACGATTCCGGTTTGCGCCGCCCAGAATTGCGGGCGTTGCCCGTTGCTGATGTCAACGCCCTTGTGCCGTGAGGAGAACCGCTGGGTGACGTTGTGGACAGAAAGCGGCCAGAGCAGGTCTCCCGCGCCGCCCACGAAGTCAGCCGGGATTTGCGCTTGTTTAATATCGACGCGGTTTAAGGAGGCGATTTGTGATTGTCGGGCGGGCGGCAGCTGAATTCTCCCTTCGGGGATAATCAGGATTTCTCCAGTCTCGATGTCGTCGGGGATTTCTATTTGGTTGAATTCCAGAATTACCTCTTCTTCCACTTGGTATTTTTTTGCGATCGAGGAAATCGTTTCTCCCGCGCGGATCGTGTGTTTAATGCCGGTGGTGGGGAGGATTTTTAAAACCTGTCCGGGCTGGATGTAATCGCCGTCGGCGATTTTATTCTCATACATGACAGTTTGCACCGAAACTCCAAAGGTACTCGCGATTTGACTGACCGAGTCGCCGGTTTTTACCAGGTAGTCTTGAATGTCTCGATTTTTTCCGGCGTCGCGGGTGGCCAGGTTTGGTTTGGTGATCACGCTGTCGGCAGAAACCAGCAAAAGTTCATTTTTAGGTTGACTCGGGCCAGCTTTTACCAACTCCGCCGCCCCGCCAGTGGTCAGAGGGTCTAAGGAGGCGGCTTGCACTTTATTGATGAAGCTGGCTTCGGGGTCAAGGGTAATGTTCTCCGTGCCAATTTTGTCTATCATCAGCGGATTGTAGCCAGGATGGGCAACTAGGTAAGTTAAGAATCGGCTTTTAGGAGTATCGGTTTTTTCCACCTTCGTTAGCCGCCCGTTCATTGACACCGTGAACAGAATAAGCAGGGCAATGTTCAGTTCTAGGCCGAACTTAAAAAAATTCTTCTTCCAGGAAGAAAAAGAATCTTTGGGTTTCAGCTGTACCAGGTGCGGCCGCAGGTAGCCGGTGCGGGTAATGAATCCGGTTGTGAACCGGGACAGCTGAATAGTGCCAGTTACCCGTTTCAGCAAGCGGACGGCGATTTGCCGCATGGAGCGCATTTTCGATCCCCAAGCATGACGGCTTTTTGCTCGGTCAGTGTTTATCCCGTTACCAGACGGACGCGGGTGTAAACCCATGGCTGATCGGTCTTTAAAAACGCGAAGTGAATGGCCCAAACGCCACTCCGACGTAACGTCGCGAGTGGCAACGGGGTTTGCTTGCAAATTCAAGTAAGCATTAGCGGCCGAGGACCACCCGGCTTTTTGAGATGCTCGCCGAAACTGTTTCGTTCTGTCAGGTGTTGAGTTGTTGGGCAGACGCAAGGAGTTCAAAGTTGGAGAAAGTTTACTTTTAGCGGCTTTAGCGAACCCCACTCCACGGTCCTATCCTAGAGTTGTGGTCCCTCGTTATCACCCTTGGGGAAAGGTGATCTACTGTTCCATGAGTTTACGGGACACCACGTTTGGGTGTCCCACTGTCGCGGTTGTGGCTTCCTGCGGGGCGGGGTGAACCTGCCCTTTGCTGGAAACCCTTACCTTTCCAAAGAGTGCGTCAGAGCAATTAAAAATAGACTAGTATTTAGTCTATTCTTAAATGGTTTTTCAAATTTACACCACTAAGCTTATCAGCAGGCGTTTGACGGGTCAATGATGTTAGTGTGAGAAGCGTGGGCATTGATTATTTTTTTGGCTAGAGTTAGCCGTTATTTAAGTATTGTTTTTGTCCACAGGAAAATTTTTTAGCCAAATTAAGCCGAATTAAATCTGCTTGTTTGACCGATATGGGGATCTCTAAAAATCTTGCTTCATCGTATAATGAAAGTGAATAGGGAATAATTTTTTACGGCCGCCCAGACCGTATTCCTCCCCGTCCGTCCGACCAAGGCGGAGGGGGAGCAGTTGAAAAAGATGATGGATAAAGCATTCTGGCGATATATCCTGTTGGTAATTTTCGGGTTGCTTGCCGGACACATTTTAACGGTTTGGTCGCCGCCTCAACCCGCCGCGGCTAAGTTGGTCAAGATAACCACCGGCGGTTTTTCTTATCAAGTCGTAACTTATGCCACAGACGTACACGGCCTGTTAATAGAGCAAGGGTTGCTTAGCCAGCCGGCGGTGATCAGCCGGGAACCGGAGGATATACTCCAAAGCGGCATGGTCATCCGTTACCACCCGGCCTTACCGGTCATCATCAACGATGCCGGGCACAAGGTCGAAGTCGTTTCCACGGCGCTGACAGTTGGGGAAATTTTGGCCGAACAAGATATTATGCTCAACGCGGACGATTTACTTTCCCCGGATGCGCCAACCGCAAGTTTCTCCGGCTTGGAAATTCGCATTGACCGCATGCAAACCCGGGAGGAAACAGTGGCGGAAACGCTCCCGTTTTTGCGCGAGGTGGTTGTGGACCCAAGAGAGCTTTACGGGCAGGAAGTAATCTTGCAAAGCGGCGTTGAGGGCCGCGTCGAAGTCCGCTATTCGGTGCGCTATAAAAACGGCAAGGAAGTTTCGCGGAAAAAACTTGCCTCTCAAGTGACCCTGCGTGCTCAAACTGAAATAGTCAGCCAAGGCAGCCGGATAGAGGCGGAAAGCTACGAGTACGGCCGGGCAAGCTGGTATGTTTATAAAAAATGTTTGTGCGCCGCGCATCCGAATTTTCCCATGGGGAGTTTTTTGCAGGTGACCGATCAAAACTCCGGCCGCTCGATGATCGTCACGGTCAACGACCGCGGGCCCAATCAGCAAATCCACCGGGATCGTTTGATTGATTTGGACGCGGAAGCGTTTCGCCTGCTTGCCCCTTTGAGCGCCGGTGTAGTGGAAGTGAAAGTGGAAAAATTGAAACAGTAGCAAAAATTTCACTCGTAACCTGCAACACGTAACACTTAAATAAAGAATTCGTCAAATACGCTGTGTTACAAGTTACGAGTTACTAATCTGGGGAAAAATGGATTCAGAAATTCGAAAATTAAAAAGCCACTTGAGAGAGGCCGGTATTTCGCCCAACAAAACCCTAGGGCAGAATTTTTTAATCGATGAATCGGTTTTGGCAGAGATTGTCGGCACCGCAAATTTGCACGAAAACGATTGTGTGCTGGAAATCGGCGCGGGATTGGGAGTTTTGACGCGCGAATTAGCCAGGCACGCGGCGCGCGTGGTTGCTTTTGAAAGCGATCGGCAATTGCTGCCCGCGCTCGTCGAAAGTTGCCGGGCTTGGAAAAATTTGAGCATAGTCGGTGAAGATTTTTTGAAAAGCGATTTTTTAAGCTATTTGCGCGGTGCAACCGTGAAAACCCCGACCGGAGTCGAGGGGCAAAGATCCGCGCGCGGGCCGGGGCTTGTCCGATCAGATCATCTGGCTAGGACAGAGAACATAGAGGTTCATTTGGGAAAAATCATGGACTACAAATGCGTGGCGAACATTCCTTATAACTTGACTGGAAAAATTTTTAGGCGGCTGTTCAGCGCGCCCCTGCGCCCGGCGCTGGTCGTGCTGTTAGTGCAGAAAGAAGTGGCCGAGCGGGTCGCGGCAAAACCCGGCCGGATGAGCATGCTGGCGGCAAGCGTGCAAATTTTCGGAAAGCCCCAGATCGTCAGCAGCGTGCCCCGGACCGCTTTTTTTCCCGTTCCCAAAGTTGATTCGGCAATCTTGAAAATCGACATGTTTTCCCGGCCGTTGTTTCCTGAAAGCGAAGTGCTCTTTCGGTTGTTGCGTATTGGTTTTGCGGCTCGCCGCAAAACTTTGGCCAACAACCTGGCGGCCGGGTTGAGAATCGATAAACTCCAAGTTCACCGCCTGCTTGCGCAAGCGGGTTTGAATCAACTTGCTAGAGCACAGGAGCTGTCAATGGCGCAGTGGCAAAAGCTGTTTCTTTTTCTCCAAGCCCACAAGAAATTCTGAGCGACTATGGAGCCCCATGGCTAACCTTCTTCGTCCGCCCTAGGCGGACCGTGGTGTTCGGGCGGAAACGCCCTCGGGCGTAAGTCGAAGGGAGCGTAAGTCGAAGGGGCGGAGGCGGATAAAAGTTCTCTGTATGACTCAAAGCAACGATCGTATGTTAGAGTTATACATGGCAAGTAGCGCCCGGATTTTGCTTTTTTAAAAATCTATCCTATAATTGGTCTAAGGAAACTTGAGGTTATGAAATTAAAAATAATATTCGTTTTGCTTCTCGGGGTGGCTTTTCTCATCCTGCCGAGCCCCTCCTTTGTTACACGCGCGGTGGACACTCCTGTGAGCGCTCATAAAGCCGGAGAACTAGTCATCGATTCAGGCACGGTTTATTTAATTGAAGGCGGAAAGCGCCGCGGTTTCCCTTCAGAAGAGGAGTTTTTTTCTCATGGTTATGTTTTTAGCATGGTTTTGCCGGCCAATGCACAAGACATGAAATTGCCGGAAGGGGAGCGGATGAGGATGCGGGCAGGATCGGTGGTGCTGGACCGAGCCGACGGGATAACCATGTATTATTTGTTTGAAGATGGCGCGCATCCGTTTCCTTCGCTCACCGAGGTTTACATGGCCGGGCTGGAGGGGAGGGGATACTATGAAGTTGACTTGTCCAGTTATGACAAGGCCGCGGCGATTGATTTTAATTTCCTTTATAATTCTCGGCCGCCGGGTGCGCTTGTGAACATCGACGGCACGGTTTTTCTGGTTATCGCTGGCGGTTTGGCGGCGTTTCCGTCGGTCGCGGTGTTTGATTCCCACGGTTACGACTTTGCGGAGGTTTATTATGCCAATGAACTGGATAAGCGGTTGAAAATTCTTAAAAATCTCGGTTACCGCGACGGCACCCTGGTCAACGACAACGGCACAGTTTTTTTGATTGCGGAAGGAAAAAAATACGGGTTTAAGACCTGGGACGGATTTTTGGCGCGGGGACACCGTTCGGAATTTATCGTTGCAGGAGAAACTTCCGGCTATGTTTTATCCGGCACGTTTGATTGAAACGGCGAATGCCGAGGGGCGATTTCTAGATTTGAACCATCAGGTGAATGTTCGCGTAGTTAGCGAGAAAAATTTTTCTGCTCTCATTCGCGTCCGCCCCGTCCGCCTCTGGCGGACTGGGGCGAATAGGAGAATATAGGACTTACGCGTTTGATTCCCTCCCCTTGAGGGGGAGGGTGAGGGAGGGGTGGAGAGCCATAAACATGAGCATTATTTATCACCCTCCCCTTGCCTCCCC
>JACQJK010000046.1 GCA_016205055.1 Candidatus Doudnabacteria bacterium | reverse complement strand
GATCAATATATTTCATGACCTTGATAAAAAAATTAATGTATTTTTAAAAAAACTCTAATGCTCTAATGATTATTTTTAACTCTGCATTCTACCCGAACCGACAAAAAAAGTCAACCCGCCGTGGCGAATTCCCTCTTTTTTGGCTGAATTTAGCAATTTTTTTCTTTTCCTCAAATTCCTTTCATCACCACCATATACCAAAAGTAGAATTTTATCAATTTAGTCAAACAACAGCCCCGCCTCTCGACTTCGCTCGGGACGGGGTTCAAATTTCTTGGCCAAACTTCCATCAGTCCTATCCTTCCTATTGATTGAATTAAGATCTATGCGACCTATCCGTCCTATTCGACCTATGTGACTTATCCGTCCTATCCTACCTATCCGTCTTATTCGACCTATTAGTCCTATCTTTCCTGTTCGACTTGCGGGTTCTTTGTACTAAAGCCCGGCACACCGGGCGCTGTCTAGCATAACAGTTTTTCTAATTTTACTCTCCTCAAACTGCTACTCGCTTACTGCGCCGCCTTGCACATAAGCAAACCGGCCGCAGTCAACCTCGGCGATGTGGTTCCAGGAATGTCCGCGATTCAGAAAAGCCGAAGCGTTAGTGAACGGAAACTGGGCGGATCCTACGACCTGAAACACTGTCGGGGAATTTCCGCACTTCAGTAAACTTCCATCAGGGTGCGACTCGTTCTCGCCAATCGATGAGGAAGAGGAAATTGTGTTCAGATCGTCGTCCGAAATATTCTGCACCTGGGAAAATCTAAAGCCGAGCCGGAAAAAAGCATTGGCGCTCACAAACCCGCGCTTTTGGCCGTGCTGGGTTACAAACCAAACTGTCTTATCTCTCCCCTTAATCAGGGTTCCGCTTGCCGGCAATACCGGGTCGCTGGACGTGGATGTTCCCGCCGGTAGAGATGAGAGTGAAATGATGTTTTGGAACTTGAGTCCGCGCGCGTGAAATACCGCCGCGCCGCGGAACGGCTTTAACCGGCACGCCGCCGCCAGGTAAACCGTCTGCTCTGAACCCACTTTATACAGCCGGCCGTTAATCAAACCATTGCCGCAATGCCCGGCCGTGCTGGGCTTATCGTCGTCATCGCCGGATGGCGGCCCGGAAAACGTCCCGGAAATCACCTGCGCTCCCGAGGCCACGTTGCCCGCAAGATCGGTAATGCCGGAACCCACTACCGTCACAATGTCGCCCGTGGCTACGCTCGGCAAAGTGGAGGTCGGCGTGGAGGTGCCGGACAACGTAATCGTCAATACCGTTCCTTCCACGTTCCAACTCGCTCCGCCCAAACCGCCAAGGGTATCCAGGAACGAGTGTGAATTATTTAAGATAAAAAAGCTCGTAATATTCCCGCTTGCAACCGTCGGCTTGTTGGTTGACTCCGAAAAGGTCAAATCCACGCTGTCCCCGGCTTCTTTGGCGCCCGTGCCGCCGGTGTTTTTCGCAACCGCCGAAACCAAGCTCGGCGCGCTTGTGTCGGCGGTCAAAGCCGCCGTGGTTACGGCGGTGCTGGTGGGAGAATTGGCTGATGTGGTAATGCCATCAGCGAGCAATGTCACCGTCACCGAATCTGCCGGCGCCGTCCCGCTCCAGGATCCACTGGTGGCCATGCTCACAAAAAACTTGCCGCCGTCAAGCGCGTTGTTTGCGCCCGTAACAACGGTGGTTGTGGCTCCGACGCCCACAGTAGCGTTGCTGCCGGCCAAAAGGTCAGAAGAAGAACTAAAACTGCCGTTGCCGTCGTCCTTGTACACGGAAACTGAAGCCAGATCGGCGCTTGCAACCGTTGTGGTGGCGTTCGGATTAACCATCACTGCAATCGAAGAAAGGGTTTCCCCGGCATCTTGACTCAAGGTGACTGAAAAAAGTCCGGTCTGGCCGCTTGCGGCCTTCACCAGAACCGGCGAAGTTACCAACGACGTCGGCCCGGCGTTCACCGTCACCGTTGCCTCCGCAGGCATGGCCCCGGTTGCGACTAAACTTAACATAATAACCAACAAGACTAACCTAGCGCTTACTTTCATGTGTTTTTTATTAATAGTTTACTATCTTGACTAGAGCCTATCTCAAAATTAGTTTTCAATAATTCCTCAATAAAATCAGCATAACCGCGAGATGAATGAAACCCAGGAAATTCACCGCCTTGTATTCGTATC
>JACQJK010000049.1 GCA_016205055.1 Candidatus Doudnabacteria bacterium | reverse complement strand
TGGCCGAGGAGTCACCACCATGAGTCTGCCGAATGGTCGAGAACCTTTTATAGCATCTAAGCCAAAATTTTAGCTTCTCCACAAGGTCGAAGAATAAAATTTTGCCGTTTCGTAATTCAAAGGGTGTTGGGGCTTCGGAAGAATTTCACAAGATACCGCGCAGCTTGGCCGCGCGGAGTTCCGTTCCAAAAAAAAATCCGGCGGCGTTGCCGGAATGAGCCGCTGGCTTGGTGCGGGATCGTGTGTTGCCACTTTCGTGGATAAACACCAATCTTGGTTGCCAGCGGGCCCCTGCCCTCAATCATCCCACTCACCGCGCGGCCTTGCGTGAGTGGCAAGGCGAGCGCGTCTGGGATTTCGGGCAAGCCCTCGGTCCCTTAGGGGATCATTTTCAGGCAGAGGCGGGTTGCGGTTGCAGGGTTGGTGCTGCGGGCGGTGCTTCTACTTCGAGCTCCACAGCCGTGACGGGTACGATTGCGCAGATCGAGTCGCAGATGAGAATCGCCATCCGCGAGCCGGTCCAGCGATATGTTCCCTTTCCGATCATCTGCCAGCCGGCGGTTGCCGCGCATGGCAGAGCGCTGTGGCCGCTGCGGTTAAGGGTTTTCACCCTCTGGGGTTCGCGCCACGTGATGCCTTGAAGCCATTCGTCTAGCTCCTTGGTGTTGGTGATACTCCCCAGGGTGACCCCGTTCAACAACTTTACTGCTGTCGGTTCGTCAAACTCCACTTTCTTTCTCCTTTACATGAGATTCACTTCGAATCGAACTGGAACAGTAGCCCTGCTTTTGGGTTTTGATTATATCCTCCTTTCTTTTTTCTAATTCGATCATACTCCTTTTACCGTTTGTCGTCAAAGACCCCTATTCCGGGTGCGTTTCGCTGTGTAAATAAGGGATTTTTGCAAACAGTTGCGGGAGAGAGTTTTGGTCGTATTTTTCTAAAATTGCGCGGGCGTGTTGGTGGGTTTTTAGGAGGAGGTCGGTATCAAAAACGTCGGCGATTTTGAATTGGGGATAACCCGACTGGAGACGGCCGTAAAGTTCGCCCGGGCCGCGGAGTTTCAGGTCGATTTCAGCAAGCTCCAGCCCGTTGTGATGTTGGGTCAGCGCTTCCAGGCGCTTACGACTTTTACCGGAGTGATTTACTGCCAAAAGATAGCAAAAAGATGGGTGATGAGAGCGTCCGACGCGGCCGCGAAGTTGGTGCAGTTGGGCCAGCCCAAACCGTTCGGCGCCTTCGATCAGCATGACGGTGGCGTTGGGGAAATCCATACCGACCTCGACAATGGGCGTGGCCACCAAAATGTCCAGTTCCTGATTTTTGAACTGGGTGATGGTTTTTTGCTTTTCTCGAGGCGCAAGGCGACCGTGCAAGAGTCCTAAGCGCCGAGTTTTGAAAATTTCGCTTTTCAAACGCTCGTATTCCGCCGTGGCGGAGTTGACGCCCAAAGCATCCGAGGGGTCGATGATCGGGCAGACCACAAACGCTTGCCGGCCTTGTTTAATCTGTTTTTCAATTTCGCCAAACGCGCGGGCCTGTTCTGGCTCCGCAACGACCGCGGTGGCGACCGGCTTTCGGCCGGTTGGCATTTGGGTGATTTGAGAAACATCCAGATCGCCGTAAAGCGTCAGGGCAAGGGTTCTGGGAATCGGGGTGGCGGTTAAGGACAGAAAATGCGGCACAAGCCGCGTTTCATTCCGCGTTAGTCTGCGAACAGCGAGCTTTGCTCGCTGTTGCACGCCAAAGCGGTGCTGCTCGTCGATAATCGTTAAGCCAAAAGAGGGCAGTGCGGTATTTTTTTGAATCAACGCGCTGGTGCCAATGAGCACGAACGGATTAATTTGCGGAAGCATTTTTAGCAATTGGGGTTTTTTCACCAAAGCGACCGCGTTTTTTTCAAACAGCAAAGTGTTAGACGAGGTTAGAAGCACTATTGGGAAGCGCTTGATTTCAGGCAGTCCGGTAAAGGTTTCAAAATGCTGCTTGGCTAAAATTTCGGTGGGAGCCATAAAGACCGCGTTTCGGCCCGCGCAAAGCGTTTGGAGCGTTGCTAATGCCGCGACTACCGTTTTTCCGCTGCCCACGTCGCCGGCCAGCAGGCGGTTAGCCGGCTGGGCGCGGGAGAGGTCTTTGATTATTTCCCAAGCCGCGATTTTTTGCGAGTCGGTCAGGGTAAAGGGCAGGGCGGAAACGAACTTTTTGGCAATTTCCCGGTTGAAAGGAATGGGAATTCCCGTAGCTTCCTTCAACTGTTTTTTGTGGAGGAGGATTTTTAGTTGATAAAAAAGCAATTCGTCAAAAGCCAGTCGATATCTTGCTTGTTCCAGCTTTGGTTGCGATTGGGGAAAGTGAACCGTGCGAATTGCGTCGTTGTGACGGATTAATTTTTCGCCCGATCTTACTTCCTCTGGCAGAGGGTCGGCAAGGTCGGGAAGGGCGGACAGAACTTTTTTTATCAAAGTCCGAAACCATTTTGGATAAATTCCCGCCGTCAGTTGGTAAACCGGCACGATGCGACCGGTATGGGTGGGATCGGGGCGCGTTTCTTCCCATATCGGGTTTTGCATTTGGAGAGTCTTGTAAAATGTGGTCGTGCCGGAAAAAAGGTAAGTCGCGCCGATTTTGAAAATTTCATCGAGATATGGCTGATTAAACCAGACCAGAAAGATCGAGCCGGTGTTATCGTGCGCCAGCGCTTCCAGAATTTTAAAGCGGGGATTGCGCGTCCCGCGCAGTTTTTTTTGTGTGATGGTCGCGCTTATGGTGTAGCGGCCGCCGGTTTTTAGATCACGGATGTTAGTGATTTGGGACAGGTCGTCGTAGCGAAAAGGAAAATAATGCACGAGATCGTCCACGGTAAAAATGCCCAGGCGTTTCATTCGTTGGGCGTTTTTCTCGCCGACTCCGGGAAGTTTTGAGACAGGATCGATAATGTTCAGTTGGTTCGCCTGACGCATACGTCCTTTCCTAAGAGATTTCCAAAGTTTTTAAAACTTTGCACGGTTTCGTGAGGACTTCAGGATTCTTTAAATTTCAACCCGTTTGCGAATTCGTAAGCCGGTCCGGCAACAAAGCCCCAACTAAAGGCCCAAACCAGTTCTTCGATTGGCACCCCGTTTAAGGAAAGACCGGAGAGATTTTGCAGAAGCCACCACTCCCGGCCGATGTTCGGAAACAAAGGGGTAAAAAAGAATAAGTAAAAAACAAACATCAACCCGCCGACCAGCAAACCGCTAAAGAAAGCGTCTCTAATTAGGTCATGTCGGAAAACGAGAATAAACATACCCACCGCCAACAGGATGGCAATGGTTGTATACATGGAATTAAATCCTAAAACTTGGGTTCCAATAAACATCCAAGCGATCCCGAACGCAACAAAACCCAGCATCCAATAGGGATGAAGCGGAAGGCGTCGTTTGGCGTATTTTTTTCCAAAAATTTCCTCGTAGATGACCGCGGCTATGCCGCCCATCACAAAGCCAAAAAGGATATTTTCAATGCCCACCCCGTTCGCCATATCCCCCCAGGCATACGAAGGCCGCCAATAATCGCGAAAATAAAAGGGCTGCGTGAATCCCAAGGGTGCTGTCAGAAACGACATGATGATCATTTCTTTCCGGAGATCCCCGCGCAAGAAGAATAGCACCAGCCAAACTCCCAGGAAAAATACAAGACCTACCAGGTATGCGTATTGAAAATCGTCAAACATGATTTTTTGGTATTGCGGATCGTAAACGAAATTTCGGTCGTATTCTTACCGCACCTTTTTACTCCCCTCGGTAGGAACCCCGAAGGAGTTCTCTCCGCCTGTGGCGGCTTGAACCCCACGGGGCGAGTCGAACCTACATTGCCCCGCCAGAGGCACGGCGTCCTATCTTCACCCCCACTTTCTCTCCTCTCGGCAGGAATTTCACCCCGCACCAATCATCCCCCTGGCAGGAATCGAACCTGCATCACAAGCTCCGCAAGCTTGCATTCTGTCCATTAAACTACAGGGGGACAGTTGGTGCGGGGCAGGCCTACATTACAAGCTCCGCCCCGGTCCGCCCCATAGGCGGACGGGGCAAGCAAGCTTGTGTCCTATCTTCACCCGCCCACCTTCTCTATCCCTAATCCCTACCAGGAATTGAACCTGGATCTCATCCTCCGCAGGGCTGCGCTCTGTCCTTTGAGCTATAGGGACAAAGAAGGTGGGGGGCAAGTTGTCCGCCGGAGGCGTGCGCCGGGGTCCATTGTTAGACTAAACGGGTGATGCCCTGATAGGGGCAAACGACGAGGAAACGATTGGTGCGGGACAAAAACAAAAACCGCGGGATAGCGTAATGGGTATTACTGCTTACGCGTTAAAATCCCAATTATTATGGATCAAAATTTTATCAGACGCAAGATCCGATCCAGGTTTGATTCTTCTCGCTCGAGATCCTCGGGAAGATACTGCAGCAGGAATTCCCGGATTTCCACGGGGTTTTGGTCCGCCAGTTCCACGGAAATCGTTTGGTTAAACAGCTGCGCGGTTTGGAAGTAGAGTGTTTTGGTTTCCGGTGGATGATAAACAATCCAAAAACTTTTCAGCGTCGTGTCGTAGCGGTAGAGCACGTCGTTGGTGACCAGCCCTTTATGATTTAAGGAAATGGAAATGTTGTTTGGCCGTTTATGCGCCACAAAGAAGCCGGCCGCCAAAACCACAAAAAGAGTGGCGAACATCAAGTAGTCTTTTTGCCAAAATGCGTAAGCAAAGAAAGCCAACGCGATCAATGCCGCAACCAGGTACCAGGATAATCCTTTTTCGTAGTGGATGTGTTCGGGCGCCTCCCAGCTGATTTCTTTTTTATTTTTATCCATACTTTTCAATGAATCGTTTTTTGGTTACGAGCCATGTCCCAACTGGCGGTGGGGGTGAGACCCGCCCCGTACAAGGCGGAGGCGGGAGGATTCGAACCTCCGATGCTTTTTAAGCATAACGGTTTTCAAGACCGTCCCGTTCAACCACTCCGGCACGCCTCCGCTCTGTACGGGGTGAAAACTCACGATACCCTCTCGGATATAGCAGTTTTTCCGCCAGAGGCGCCCGCCCGGCCGAAGCCAGGCGAAGGCGGGGATCCGCCTCCGGCGGGCAAGACCGGTTTCTTGGCGAATCCGGAGTACCGCCGCTCCATTATCGCAAGGATTTTCCTTCAGTATTATAGCAGTAAATTTCCTAAATCAAAAACCCCAACACGCCGCCGGGGGTCGTTGTTTGGTACGTCGTTTTATTTCAGCTCAATAATATCCAGCGTTGTGGTTTGGGTCGCTTGGGGAAACAGCGGTGTGATGATTTCGGTCGAGGTGGCGTTTGGGTCGCCCAGTTTTTTTAAGCGGTTAGTCGTGGAAGTTGGCGTGGTTTGGGGATCGGCAGTTTGCGGCTCGAGGATCGGGGAAGTGGAAGTCCCGTTCGCCGTCGCATCCGGGGTTTGTCCGTCAGATGCGGCCTCGCCGTTTTTTGTCCCGTCTGCCAGTTCGGCCAAACTTTTCACGGCCGCGGACTTGGTTTCCAGGGCGGTATCAAGCGCTTCGGTAACGGCTTGTTTGGCATCGTCCGAAACCTGGTTTCCAAGATCAGTGAGCACGGCTTCCTGTTTGTCGGTTAATTTCACGACTTTTTCCAGAAGTTCTTTGTTATCCGTGGATCGGCTCGCAACTCGTTTGGCGACTTCTTCGGTCGTGTTTTTTAGTTCCCCAATGGTTTTTCCGATAACTTGTTCTTCTTTCTCCGGCGGCAGCTGCTCGACAATGCCCTGGGCTTCGGTCAGTCGTTTTTCTGCGTGCTTGATTTTCACTTCGGTTTTTTTCACTTCGTCCACCGCCAGCGTCAACTCGATTCTTTCCACAGTTCTCTTCACCGGATATAGGGTTTGGCCGGGAAGACTGTTTTGAGCGGCAACCGCCGTGCTGTTAAGCAGGCCGGCGAGCGTTACTATAGTTACCAGTCCAAACAGTCCTTTCGGGAAAGCAAACTGCAGTATGGGGATTTGCGCATGTCCAAAGATTTGGCGGCCGTTTGCAGCCGAAGCCGATAGAGAAATTTTTCGCGCAATTTTTTTCCAAACAACTTGGGAGTCGAGCGCGCTTGTGCGCTTGGGCAGGGAAGAGAGCCGGGAGATGATCGCAAGTTCGTCCGCAATTTTTTTGGCTTGCGGATAAATTTTAATACACTCCGCCACACTTCTGCCGAGTCGCAGCAGGGTTAGGCATTGTTCAAAAAGGATTTCCGTTTTTTCGTCTCTCATTTTTTGAAAAGTTGATTCTCGTTCAGGTGTTTTTTTAAAGCGACGATGGCCCGGTGCTGAATCACGCGTACTGTGCCGGGAGTTTTGTCCATAATCGCCGCAATTTCTTCATTTTCGAGATCGTCAAAAAATTTTAACCGCAGCACCTCTTGTTGGTCGCCGGAAAGAATCTCCAGGGCGTTTAAAAATTGTTTGGAGGCGATGTCAAGATCAATGGAGTTGATTACGTTGTCTTCGTATTCGATGCTGTTTTCCAGCTCGTATAGATCAGCAAAAGTTTTTTTGGTGCGGTAATAGTCAATCACCCGATTGCGCGCGATCGTAAAGATCCAACTGGCAAAAGACGAAATTTCGTTGCTTTCCTGTAAACTCTCCCACCCCTTCAAAAAAACTTCCGCCACCAGATCTTCGGCTGTTTCTCGGTCGTTGACTCGCCAGGTGACAAATCTGGAAACTTTAGGAAAAAATTCTTTATACAAAAGTTCGAAAGCCCTTTGGTCGCCGGCCGCCGCCGCCGTCGTCAGGGCTCCTATGTCTTTTTCCTTTTTATTCGGGCTGTAATGTGAAGTTTCGCTCATCCACAGAACCGTTAATTAAGACGAAAAACACGGGAAAACGTTTCCTTAATTATGCCATAAACTTACAAGTTAGGAAAAAATGTTTATCCGCCTCCGCCCGAAGACCACTCCGACGTCACGTCGGAGTGGATGCCCGGCCTTCGTCCGCCTTAGGCGGACTACGGTGGAGTAGGCAAGGGCGGTACGGGTG
>JACQJK010000056.1 GCA_016205055.1 Candidatus Doudnabacteria bacterium | reverse complement strand
CTAAAGAATGAGAAAGTAAAAAAATATCAAACCGAATAGCAATCTTACCCAAAACGCGGATAGTAAAAAAGTTTACGGGCTTAAAGAACTCTCGACTGCTTAAAATGACTCTTTATTTTTTGCTCATCTTCCCTGTCAATCCTCGCCACTTCCATTACCGTAACAAAATTATTGATTTCGAATGCTCGCGTTATATACTCGATCTCTTTGCGCGGGTCAAATGGGTGCAGCCAGATTGTCCGCTGCAGGGAATAAAACCCCATCTGGCGCAACTTGTTCCTCAAAAGATCCGCGCCCGGGCGGTGCGACTTGGTCGGAATATCTGCCGCGACCAACCACCATCTGCCATTCCAGTGTTTCGCCTTGGGTACGGACAATAAATCGAGTGAAAGCTTGGAAAATCGCTTTTTCCCCAAATCGGTCAAGCATAGGATCCAATCATTTCCATCTGGTTTAAAACGAATCAACCCAGACCGCTTGAGGTAGTAGAAAGTTTGAGTGATTTTTTGCTTTTTTTCTTTTGTCGAAAAAGATTGGCTTTTACCACGCTTTTCGTACAAAGCCCCAAAAACCTGAAAAAGATTGGGCGCAACGACAGAAATAGCTACTGTCCCCGCCAGAGCCACCAAGGCAAGCGCAACTTTACTGGCCGTTCGTAAAACTTTTAACTGGGTTTCGGACAGCTTAAAGCCCGGGTCCCTGGGCAAAACGGCGCTAATACTGCTGGATAAGGCGAAACGATTTCGCTTCATGCTATTTTTAGCTTAAATCAACAGTGTAAAAATCCAACAAGCTCATCTAACAACCAAGCTATCATAATTTGAAAAAAGCTACAAATGTAGAATTTTTCAAATCAGAATAAAAAAATAAAAAGTTGGGCAGGAACGGCTAAACGTGAATTAAAAAACTTCTCGATCAAAACCTTCAAAAAATAGAAATCCCCGCTTGCCCGCTGCGAGGTGCTCCCCAAAGGGAGCACCCTTCCGCAATTCTTAAGAATTGCTGGATTTATCCGCCTCCGCAGAATACCACGGCTTTAGCCGTGGTAGAATGCGGTACGAGCATGGCATGAATACTGAATTGCCAAGGTAAGCTACGGCGGATTCCGCAGGAGAGCCTAGACGGATTTCTCCTCCTGGGGCTTAGGCGGATCCGGGCCGGCATTCATCCCTGCGGCAAGAGGGAATGGGTAAACTGGCAGAACAAATAAAAAAGCTCGGCTGGATCAAGGAACAAACGGTTCCTTCCAGACGAACTCGAAAAAGACAAGCTTCGGATGCTGTGCCTGTATTCGCGGAAGCGCCTCCCGCGCTGCTATCCTGGCCTCTACCACGTTTCCAGGATCGACACTGCAAAAAAGAGGAAACTCCTGCGCTCCCACGTCACGGGCCACCGGCTTGGTCTGAAAACCAGGCGGCCGGCCCGCGAGGTACCACCTGCCTTGCTGTTCCATAGATGCTCTCCTCTGCTAATCGGGTTCCTCGGATGGTCCTCTGGCCGCCGTTACGCCTGAACACGAGGTCTAGAAACGTCCAGCCAGTGGCGTGCCGTGATTCCGATCGCCGTCGGCTCATACCACGGCTTCTCCAGTTCTTCAAGGAGGTGGGCCTTGCCCTCAATCCATCGTGGCACCGTCTCGATGAGATTCGTAGACTTCTGGCCCATGTGTGCGGGGGGGTCGATTTTGTCGTCGAGCGACAGCGCCACGAAAAGCTGGGTCCTCATGCCCATGGGTGTGAGACCACGGAGCGCCTCCTCATAGATTCCTTCAAGAGCGAACATGGCGTTCTCGAAGTCCTGAGCGGAGCGGGTGCGGGTGGCCGAGAGCATGGTAAATCCCACGACCAATCCGTGATCCAGAAAGAGTGGTACCAGCGGGTCTGTGCACTGGACGTAGTGGGTCGCTGGTCCCAAAGATCCTGGTGGGACGTGAAGCTTGCCCACAATGACCTCGGTTACGATTCGGCTTCCGAATTCGGGGTGGTCGAGCACTGCGATCAGTGCCGCCGGCAGGTTTGAGTAGGCTGCGGCCTTAACTTTCATGTTTCCTCCCGTCCAAGTTGGACAGGATAGATTAGCACAAAGAGAGAGATTGGTCAACACCCCCCCCGTAATCTGCCAATAGCTTGGAAACATTGGAGTATGCTGAAGGAGAAAGGAAAACTACTATGGCGTACACCACTAATCCAAAGCTACCCAGACTGCGCGCCCGGGCAGTGGACATGGTCCCCGAATTCAAGGGTTTAAAATCTGCTCTCCACAACCTAACAACCTTTAATCCACTTTCGGCTTGTGAGCGGCTTTTTTTATCTGCTATACTGACTTTCCAAGCAACCTAGTCTGCTTTCTATTCGATTTTCTAGATTCTAGTCCGTGGCTGAAAACATCGCGCAAAATCTGAACGTTCGCGTGCCCCCCCAAAACGCTGAAGCCGAGCAATCCGTCTTGGGCTCTTTGATGCTCGATCGCGACGCCATCATTAAAATCGCCGACATTTTATCGCCGGAAGATTTTTACGAACAGCGGCACGCGCTGGTTTACGAAGCCATGGTCGAACTTTTTGACAACCACAGTTCCATTGACATACTGACCGTTTCTAACCGCCTCGAAGAAAAAAAACAGCTGGAACAAATCGGCGGCACGACTTACTTGACGGAACTGGTCAACGCCGTGCCCTCGGCCGCGCACATCGTTCATTACGCCCAAATCGTCCGCCGCAAAGGGACGTTGCGCAAACTCATCGCCGTCTCCAACGAAATCAACGTCTTAGGATTCCAGGAAGCGGAAGACGTGGAATTACTTTTGGACCAAGCCGAGCAGCGCTTGTTTTCCGTTTCGCAAAAATTCCTCAAGCAAAACTTCGTTTCGTTAAACGAGGTCCTGCACGAAACCTTCGAACGCATCGACGAGCTGCACCGGGAGCGAGGAAAACTGCGCGGGTTATCAACCGGTTATTCCGATCTTGACAATCTGCTCGGCGGACTGCAGAAATCCGACCTGGTTATTTTGGCCGCCCGGCCGTCCATGGGCAAAACTTCGCTGGCTTTGGACATTGCGCGGCACGCGGGCGTAAAAACTAAAACTCCGGTGGCGATTTTTTCCCTGGAAATGAGCAAAGACCAGCTGGTGGACCGGCTCTTGGCCGCGCAAGCCGGGGTGAGTTTATGGAAAATGCGCACCGGCAAACTTTCCGACGACGGCGCAAACAACGATTTTGAACGCATCGGCCACGCCATGGGGATTTTGAGCGAAACGCCGATGTTCATCGACGACTCGGCCACGGCCAACGTTATGGAAATCCGCACGAAATCCAGGCGCTTAAAAGCCGAGCAGGACCTGGGCCTGATTGTCGTTGACTACCTGCAATTGATGGAAAGCCGAGGAGCGCAGGACAACCGGGTGCAGGAAGTTTCGGAAATCTCCCGCTCGCTCAAAGCCCTGGCCCGAGAACTTAACGTCCCGGTTCTGGCTTTGTCGCAACTCTCACGCAAAGTCGAGGAACGCCGCCCGCAAATCCCTCAACTGGCCGATTTACGCGAATCCGGCTCCATTGAGCAGGACGCCGACGTGGTGATGTTTATTTACCGCGAGGAAATGTACCGCGGCCGCGACACAACGCGGCCGAACATCGCGCAGGTTTTGATTAAAAAACACCGCAACGGCCCGACCGGGGAAGTTGAACTGTTCTTTGACCACGACACGGTCACTTTTAAAAACCTGGAGCGCAAGCAAGACCGAACAAGCGAAGAAGTGGTCATTGAGCAAGTCGGCATCTAGAAAGCATATGTCAGCATTTTTCACGATCGTGAAAATCACTGACAGGAGACTGGAAACGCTTTTTCGAATTCGCAATTCTGAAATTGCTCGCCTAACATGGAACCCGCAACACAGGAAACACCACAAACCAAAAATCTAAATATGTTACGGGTTATGAGTTGCGAGTTACATTTGTTTTAACAATATGCATATTCTCCCCCGCAGTATCGAAAAAGTTATCGAGGAACTGTCCAAATTGCCCGGGATCGGACCCAAGTCCGCCTCGCGGCTGACTTTTTACTTGTATAAACTTCCTTCCTCCCAATACCAGCTGTTCGTTGACGCAATTACGCACTTGCGCACCAACGTCACCAGCTGCGAGGTTTGCTTTAACATGGCGGAATCGTCGGTGTGCGCAATCTGCGGGGATGACAAACGAAAACCCGCTCTAATCTGCGCGGTTGAGGATCCCCTGGACGTGCTGGCGCTGGAGCAGACCAAAAAATACGACGGCGTTTACCATGTCTTGGGCGGCGCCATCTCCCCCATTGACGGCATTGGGCCGGAGCAGCTGAAAATAGAGGAACTGGTGGAGCGGGTGAAAAAGCTGAAAAAGCAAAACAAAGAAGTGGAGGTGATCTTGGCCACCAACCCATCCCTGGAAGGCGACGCCACTTCCATGTACATTGCCAAACAGTTGAAACCTCTGGACGTCAGGATTACCAAGCTTGCCCGCGGCATTCCTGTGGGAGGCGATTTGGAATACACCGACGAGCTGACGCTTTCTGACGCGATTAACTTTCGGAAGGAAATTTGATCCAGCGACCGGAGAGGGGAGGTGTTTTTTTACTATGGACAGAGCGGGTGCCAACTGATAGAATCATTTCTGGCTGCACTCGGCTTCGGTAGTTGGGCCAATCTCAAAGAGGACAAATGCCACTCTCAAAAGGAGCATCATGAAGAAACGAAAACCAGCTGGGATCGTGAGCAGAGGTGAACGACCATTTCCATGTGACGCTCTGATTCTGCAATGGATGGTGGCCGCTGATGGATTCCTGCGGAACCGTGATCCCCGCGAAACCACCAGCCGCTTGCGAGCAATCGGAGCAGCGGCGGTTCGCGACATGAAAGCAGGTCAAAGGACGCGGGGAGCGCGCGGGCACTAAACTGCCCTTTCTAAACAGCGTCTGACCCTCCCAACCGGTAGCGCCAGCCGACTTTGGACGAAAGCAGGACCAGATTTTGCTGGGATACCACACGGCTTAGCCGCAGAACGAAAGTAAAAGAGCAAGCACTTTTCATGAATTGAGCGGATGTGTCGCTCTTTTTTTATATTCAGTAATGCTCCGCTGGACCGCCGTGGACGTTCGGCCTACGGGCCTGGGGATGGAAAAACGCTTGATCCAAAACAAAAACCGTGCAATAATTCCACTTCAAAGTGGAGGCACTGATGAATTCCCGAATCCAAACGCTGATCCAGTGCTTGTACCAGATTCTGCAAACCAAGCAAGAACATCACGTCGGAGAAATCCGAATCTCCCGCCACATCAGAACCGGCAGACGGTTTCGCGGATCCTTCCAGCTTTTGCGCCGCGGGCGATTATGGACAACCTTCTGGTTTGCAAAGGGCTGGGTTTTGGAGCGAATCGACTTGCACACTGCCGGGAAATTCGAGTCATGGGAACTGGAACCAAACTGCTTGACTGCGCCGACGTTCACTCGCTATTGCTGTCATATTTCACCCTCCCAAACCGTCCCTTATATCACTTGCGAGGTCGAGCTGAAAGACGGAATAATCCGGGCAATCAAGTTCAGCTACGGAACGCACAAAATCGCCCGTTACCGATTTGAGGGTACGGATCAGGCGGTCAGGCAATCTCGTGGAGTCTGGGCGAATGTCTACGGCCTACCCGAATCTGTCTTGCGCACCGATACGGAAATCCAGTTAGGAGAGTTGCGAGTTCCAACGGAATGGAGCTTGAAGGCGACTTTTGCCCGCATCGAGCACGCCGGGCATTTCGAGGAAATCTACCAAGCCCTCAAAATCGCCTGACGACCACCCGCCCGAAACCAAAGGAGACAAAGCTTGCCAGCCACTAAACAAGCCAGATGTCCTGTTTGCCAGCAGATTTTCGAGTGCACCTACGACGCACAACGGGGCTACGAAATCCCCTGGCACGAAAACCCGAAACACCCAAGACACACCTGTGACGGCGTCGGCACGGTGAAAGGACAGCAGCACTCAAACGCGTTTGTGGACGCAGACGGTAATCCCTGCGACTAGTCGGAGGGATTTTTTTACGAAAAAAAACCGCGCCATTAGCCGCAGGCGGGTTTTTGCGATTCAATGCATCTTCAATGCATCCTAGTCTATCTTCATTACTTGGATTTCGGTAAATTTCTGTCGGTGGCCCTTTTTGCGGCGGTACCGGGTTTTGCTGTGGTACTTCATGACCAAAACCTTATCGGCGCGGCCATGAGCTAAAACTTTGGCTTCCGCTTTGGCGCCGGCAACGTAGGGCGTGCCGACTTGCGCGCTCTCGTCTTGGGCCAGCAGCAAAACTCTGTCAAAAGTAATGGTTGTTCCGGCTTCCGCTGCAAGCGAAGGCACCCGAAGTTTGTCTTGGGCTTTCACCAAATACTGCTTGCCGCCGGTTTCAATGACCGCGATTTTCATTCTTGATAAGGTTTCTCTAAAATTACTTACTCGTTGATGATAGCAAAAATTCTAAAAATCAACAAGATCCCGGTCAAAAAAGGGACACCAAAAAAAATTTCAGTAACGGCTCAAAACTATCTCCACCTCGTCCCCTACCTCCCAACCGTTGCGCTTGGCTTCTCCCGCGTTTATTTCCAAAACGTAAAAAACGGGCTCTTGCGGCGTGTAAATTTTAAAAACGCGACTTTCCTCGGGATAAATCTGTTGGTCAATCCCCACGATTCGACCGTCATCAATCCACACGAGATCAAGCGGAAATTTCATATCCTTCATCCAGAAAGAGTGATAGCCCTTTTCGGGAAAAATAAATAACATGCCTTCGCCGCTTAACAGTTCTTTACGGCGCGACAATCCCAACCTTCTTTCTTCCGGGGTTTGGGCCAACTCAACCGGCACGATCGTATTTTTGATAATCACTTTGCCACCCGAGCCGCGCGCGGGATTCACAGGAAACGCGCTTTCGCGCGAGCAGGAAACCGAAAGTAGGATAAGCGCAAGGACCGGAAACGAAATTTTCGCGACTTTTTGCACAGAAAAAAATGTGCTAGTTCGGATCGCCATTGCGCATTTTTTTATTATATGCCAGCACCGCAAAAGTGCCCAAGACCACCATGACCGACAGCAATAAAAACAAAGCCACCAGCTTCCCGGCGGACTGCAAGAATAAACCGGAAACCCCGAACGCCGCGGAAATAAAATACAACGTCAAAACGGTTTGGCGCTGGGATAAGCCCAGGTCTAAAAGCCGGTAATGCAAATGTTTTCTATCGCCGACAAAAGGCGAAAAATTGTTGGCGATGCGCCGTAAAATCACCCAAGCCACATCCAAAATAGGCACGCCCATCACCAATAGCGCGGTGGCAATCTTCCCTCCGGCGATCACGGACAAAGTCCCGATCATAAAGCCCAAAAAAGTGCTCCCGCCTTCGCCCAAAAAAATTTTCGCCGGATGAAAATTCCACGGCAAAAATCCCAAAGTCGCTCCGGCAAAAATCACCGCCAGCAAAGCGGTATCCGGCTGGTTCACCGCGGGAATCCGGGACAGAAAAAAAAGCACGGCGGCCGCGATGACCGAAACACCCGAAGCCAAGCCATCCAGTCCGTCCAAAAATTTGGTGGTGTAAATCATGCCTAAAACCCACAAAAATACGAACAGCCCGCCAAACACCGGATAACCGGACACCTTGACAGTATCCAAAAACAGCGCTCCGCCCAAAGGATGATTGATATAAGATAACTGAACGCCCGCCAGTAAAATCGCGATGGCTGACAGAACAGGCGCGATAATGGAATAACGGGGAGGGAGCCGATAACGATCGTCAAAATAGCCACCGAGCATCAAAATCAACCCGCCGACTAAAATGCCAACCAGATAAGCCGGGGAAATGAATTTCCCGAATGGCCCGAAGCTCAACCAAGAAACGGTAGCGACGAAACCGAACGCCAAATAAATCGCCAGTCCGCCAAGCGACGGAACCGGCGAGCGCTGAATTTTCCTGGGCAAGTCGGGATAATCAATGACTTGAAGCTTAACGGCGAGCTTCCTGATGATAAAAGTCAGCACAAATGAGCATGAAACGGCGGCGAAAAAAGCTGCGAAGAAGAATTGAGTGTCTAAAGCGCTGTTCATTTATGTTTTTAATTTCCGTAGGACTTACGCGCTTCCCGCTCCTTTGCCCGGCGGAGCCGGGCTTGGAAGCGGGTTTGAGCCAATTTCTTCGTTAAAACCTGCGGTTCGGCCTTGCCGTAGGTCACTACGGCTTCGGCCAAATCCTCGGTTTTGCCTCGAACTTGGCTCAAACGCGTAAGTCCTATTCCGGTCCGCCATTCTGTCAAAACCCAAGTCAGTGCTCGCGGGTAATCCTCTGACTTTGGGCGTAACCCAAAACTCAAGATATTTACCCAGCATCAGCCGAGTCTGGGCGTCAAGCGCCGGAATCGAACCGAAAATAATGGACGATAAGGGTACGAGAATCCATTGGATTAACATGGCAAACGACCGCAAGATGCCGTAACGCTTTGGTCGGTTGGGTAAAAGGTTAAAGTAGATGGCGACGAAAAAAATCAGCAGCAAAGTGGACAGGGTCATGATTGTTCCGGTGACCTGGGGCAGGTTAAACGCGAAAACTTGATTTTCTATTCTCGCTCTGCCCAACGCTAAAGGCAGCCAGCCCAAGAATGCGATCATCACGGCGGCCGTGGCCCAAAAGTAATGCCCCTCCAAAAGCCGGTAGCCGTACACAAACTTTTTCCATAAGGGGATTCCGGTTACCCGCAAAAAACCGTAAACCACGTAAGGAAAATCAATCACGCCCCAAGCCCAACGACGATTCTGCTTGTACTGCCCTGCCAGGGATTTAAAATATGACCCCAAAGCCACGGCGTCCAAGGAAACCGTGGTAAACAACGGCACTACGGTGTAATCTCCGCGGTAATGCAAAAGACAGCGCCAAAAAATCTGTGAATCTTCCGAAATCGCGTCCACCGGCCAGAAGTCCGCTTCGACCAACGCCTGCAAACTCATGGAATGGGAAGAAAAGGTGACCAGGCGATCGGCGCGGGAGGATTCCACCATTTGCCAAAAACTGCTGTTGATCGCCACTAACCGATTGGCGGCCGGCGCGTCCCAGATGTTGTTGTTGTAAAGCGGAACGGGCTGGTAAGAAGTTCGAGTCGGGCGGGAGGTGGTCAAAAAAGTGTAAGTGAGCTGGGCAAAGTAGTCGGGGCGAACGATGGTGTCGGCGTCAAAAGCCGAAACGATGACGTCGCTATAAGGTACTGCAAGACGATCAATATACTGCACTAGTTGCTTGGCAGCATAGGTAATGTTGGACCCTTTCGTGCGCGCCTCGCCCGCTATAGCGTCAGGATGAAAACTCGTTAGAACTTTTTGAAACTTATCTTGGTACTTGTCCAGAACATACTGGGCAATCTCGTTTGCGTGACGACCCGCTCGCTCCTCGCAAGCCAACACCAAGATTAACCGCTCTTTGGGATAGTTGCAGGCCAAATAAGAATCAATCGAGGCGGCAAGCACCTGGTGCGATTCCCAGACCGTCGGCAAAATAATCGCGTGGTAGATTTTGACAAAATCCAGTTTGCTTTGCGGCGGCAGACGGGTCAGCCGCTCTAACTCCTCATTTAAATCATCTCGCTCCCGAGAAGACAGCTGCGGTTCGCGCAAGCGCGCGGTAAGTGCCGCGATGAGTGCGGGCGGGGACGCAAGCGCGCGACACTTTGCAAGCCAATCGTAACGGCCGTGCAAATTGATTTTTCGGTAGGTGTAGAAAAGGTGAAAAAGAATGTTGACTGCCTTAAACAGCCAATAAAGATCGAATAAAATAATAAAAATCGCAACAACCACCGGCTGGAAGTAGGACAAAATGATTGCCGCCAAAAAAGTCGCCCAGGAAAGTCCTCCGGGAATACATTCCAAAATTCGGTAGAGTGTCGGCTTAGGAGGGTGCATGACCGTTAGCGGTTAAACCAGACAATGTTCGCAAGTCCAATGGCCAAAAAAAGCTGTACCAAAATCGCCGCGAAATTCACCGCTAAAGCCAACACCCGATCGAACTTGAAAATCCTTTTAGATAAATAGCCGTTTAAGATCAAAACGACCAAGCCTAAAATGGGTATTTGCAAAAGAAGCAAATTACTGCCGACAAACTCGATCCCGTAAATCACGTTAAAGTGCAGAGGAATTGTCTTGTTTCCTTCCGCAATCTTGATCGCGACGGCGAAGAACATTATAATGTTAATGACAAAACCCACCGCTAAGAGTCTCATGGCGGTGCGATCTGAAAAAAAAATTCGACGAATATAAGATAACGCGTCCATATTTCCTTTTAGAATATCAAACACTTCCCCGGTTTTTTCTAGACGTCAACACACCCATCAAACCCAAGTATACTAAAAATTATACTAGGTTCACAAGCGTCCGGTCTTAGCGTAAACTTCGCTTCTATGGAATCTCTTCTGGAAAATCACCGCCGGCTCATTGTCGGTTCGCTCCTGTTACTGACTTTTTTCTTAAGCTTGGGCGCGATGACGGAGGACTCGGCAATTGTTGACGAGATCGCGCACATTCCCGCCGGCTACAGTTATGTTAATTTCGGCGACTACCGTTTAAATCCCGAGCATCCTCCGCTGATCAAAGACCTTTCCGGTTTATTTTTGAAACTGGTGCCGCTCCGGTTTCCTACCGATCATCCATCCTGGACAACAGATGTCAACGGCCAGTGGGAAGCCGGCTGGCATTTTCTGTATCACTACGGCAACAACGCGGATTTGATGTTATTGCTGGCTCGCCTGCCCATTTTGTTGCTGGCGCTTATTTTTGGCTGGTGTTTGTACATTTTTACCAGGAAAAACTTTGGCACTGCGCCGGCGCTCTTAACCCTGTTCTTCTACGCGCTCTCCCCTAACTTTTTAGCGCATAACCACCTGGTAACCACGGACCTGGGAATTGCGCTGTTTACTTTTCTGGCTTTAACCACTTTTGCTAGTTTTCTCGCAAAACCGACCCTCGGCCGGCTCTTCTGGGCGATCCTGGCGCTGGCCGCGGCGCAAGCCGCCAAATTTTCCGCCGTCTTGCTGCTGCCCTTTTTTCTTGTTCACCTCGGGTTTTTATTGTTTACTCGCAAAAATCTTGCGCGCTTGCGCATTTGGGGAAGTGAAAAAATAAAAACACCAACGCTCAAAAAAACGTACTTGCTTGCGACCTGTTACGCGGCGATGGTGATTCTGATGATCGCAACGGTCTGGATTTTTTACGCGCCGCATACCCTGAACTTTCCGCCGGAAAAACAAATCGAACTGATTAATACCTCGCTTCCTCACGAGAAATTCCAAACCGTGCGCTCGGTACTGTCCGAACTATCTTGGAACAAAGTCACCCAGCCGCTTTCTCAATATATTTTGGGTGTGGCCATGGTGTTCGGCCGCGTCGCCGGCGGGAACACCACTTACTTTTTAGGCCAAGTCAGCAATCAAAGCTTTAAATGGTACTTCCCGATCTCCTACCTTTTAAAAACTCCTATCCCGCTCTTGTTGTTGCTGTGTCTGGCATTAACCATAAGCATAAAGAACCTTTTTAAAAACCCCATCAGAACTTACTGGCAAAAAACCAAGAGCTTTATCGCGCAAGAACCCCACAAACTCGTCTATCTTACCTTCGTGCTTTACTACGCCGGAATCAGCGTTGCGGGAAATCTCAACTTGGGCATCCGTCACCTCTTCCCGATTCTGCCTTTAATTGAACTGCTCGTGGCCGTGGCGATCGTTAAATTTTTTGCCGGTTTCGAGACCTCCATCGGAAAAAAAATGGCGGCCGGGTTTCTTGCCTTGCTGCTGTTTTGGTACGGAGCCGGCACCTTGCTTGCTTACCCGAATTTTTTGTCTTATCACAACGAAAGTATCGGCGGCGGCAAAAACGCCTACTGGTACTTCACCGACTCCAACGTTGACTGGGGTCAAGATCTCAAACGCCTGGGCGTTTGGCTGACCGCACACCCGGAAGTCGAAAGGATAAAACTCGATTACTTCGGCGGCGGAGAACCGAAGTATTACTTTTGTCACCGCAAATATGACCAAAACGGCTTGTTGGTCCGCACTTCGTCCGGTTATGACTGCGCAGGATCGGTTTATCAGGAATGGCACAGTAAAAACGGCCCAACCGTCGGATGGATCGCGGTTTCAGTGACTTTTTTACAAAACGCGAAATTTTACGCGGAGCGCTTCAACGAGCCGGACTACGATTGGCTGCGGTTTCAAAAACCCTACGCCATCATCGGCAACTCGATTCTGGTTTACCGAGTGAGGTAAGCGCCACTGCCGCGGGCGTAAGCTGAGTGACTATGAATTACGAAACATAAGTTACTGCCTGAACTTGTCGAAGGCTAGTTTTCGCAGTTAACCCAACGTTTTATCCTTCGTTCGACTAGGCAGGTCAGGAGATAAAATTTTGGCGGTTTCGTAATTCAAAATGAGTGTGGGGCGGGGTTGTTTACTTCACTCGCTAAAAAAACCCCGCAAGCGAGGGTTTTTCGATCAACAATTTTATTTAGATTCGGATTGTTTTCTGCGTTCAGCCCGCATCAACTCTTTGGCGACCAGATCGATTGCCCTCGGATCATCTATCGAGACGGCCTCCCCTTCAGTAGCGTACCCTGGCTTCCCCAAATTGGCCCTTTTCTCAAAATAAGCAAGCACGGGCTGTTCTTGGCTTGGTTGTGGGTTCATAATGACGACATCACGCCCCATTCTCTTATGCGCCTCAATGCTCGCTTTGGCGGTCATTTTAAAGCTTTCTAATTCTCTTGGATCACTCTCGGGATTGACATCGATATTACTACTCATATATTTTTAATTAGAGCCTATCTCAAAATT
>JACQJK010000055.1 GCA_016205055.1 Candidatus Doudnabacteria bacterium | reverse complement strand
GGCCACGTTGAAAATTTCAAAACCGGACAGGGGATTTTTTATAAGCTTTATAAACTTGGCGATAATATCAACCACATCATCCACAAACACCGGTTGTCGAACCTGATTGCCCATTCCGTCAATCTGAAAATAACCACGGTTGGTGATGTTAGAAATATGATGATAAATAAAACCCTTTTCTTGACCGGGCCCGTAAACACTATTTAAGCGCAAAATTACTGCGGACGAAATATCGCGTTTCTCAACTGCCAGCTTTAAAATTTCTTCCGCGGCAAGCTTGGATTCGCCATAAAGAGTATTGGGAGAGGGACGGAAATTCTCCGCTGCGCCCTCTACCGGCGTTTCGCCATAAACGGCGACGCTTGAGAGGTAAACAACAGTACCGACTTTGTGCTGTTTGGCAGCCTGACCGACGAGGCGAGTGGTGCCCGGGTTGGCTTGAAGCAATCTTGCATCGTTGCCGCCCGCGATATTAGCGGTATGCACGATACCCGATAGCCCCGTTGGAATATTTTGCAAGGTTTCTTTCTTGGTCAAATCTCCTTCAAAAACGCTGAAGCCGCTTGCTCTAAATTTTTCTGCCTGCTTTTTATCTTTTTCTTGCTCGCCGTGTATATGCAAAACAACTTCCGTCTTTGGAAGTTTTTGAACCACCCTTGATCCTATAAAACCGCTCGCCCCGGTAATAAGCCAGGCCATGCTTTAAGCGTCAACTAACCATTGCTCTTTTTTGAGGGCCTTCACCAATTCTGCTAAATCAAGCTGGCGGGTATTTTGCGAGCTGAATTCGGTTTGTTTTAGCTTGGGAAATTTCTGGTAAGCGCGACCGAGCTCGGCTCCGGCGTAATGGGGCAAAATCACAAAATAACCGTTATTCAGATCATAAGTCATTTTTGCTTCATTGTGAGAAACCAGCACTTCGTGCATTTTTTCCCCGGGTCGAACTTTGATTCGCCCGACCTTAGTGCGACGGTTGCCTTTTAGCTTGAGCATGGCATCGGCTACCGTTTCCATATTCGCCGCCGGCATCTTCATAACAAAAACCTCGCCGCCCAGGGCCTGTTCAAAGGCGGTGAAGACCAAACTAATGGCCTCTTTGGTGCTCATTAAAAACCGGGTCATGGTCGGATCAGTGAGCGTGATTTTATTGTGCTTGCGGATTTGGTGAGCAAACAGCGGCACCACGCTGCCCGTGGTCCCAATGACGTTACCCCCCCGAATGCACATGAAGATCGTTTTGGAAATGTAGTTTTGATTGGCATTAATGACCAGCTTTTCGGCGCAGGCCTTGGTCACGCCGTAAAAATTATACGGCTCCACCGCTTTGTCGGTTGAGACGTCCACTACTTTTTTTACTTGGTTTTGGATGGCGGCTTCAATAACGTTCTGCGTACCGTAGATATTGGTCAGCACCGCTTCCCAAGAGTTATCTTCGCAGACCGGCACGTGCTTTAAGGCGGCAAGGTGAAAAACGTAGTCAACGCCCTTCATGGCCAGGGTTAAAATGTTGCGATCGCGGACATCGCCAATGATAAATTTTAGCCGCGGGTCGGGAAATTCTCGGCGCATTTCCACTTGCGCGTGCTCGCCCCGCGAATAGATCCTGACTTCCTTGGGATTAAATTTTGACAAAACCTGGCGCGTCAATTCTTTGCCCCAAGCGCCGGTCCCGCCGGTAATCAGAACGGTTGCATTGTCTAAAAGATGCGGCATAGTTCAAAAAGATGTACGAAAATCATATCACACCGCCAAAGTACTATCAAGCATCTTGTTTATCCGGCCGTTTCCCGTACTTCCCCTCGCGAAGATGGGCAATGCCTCTTTGTTCGGCTTCAACCCGTTTTTGGTAAGCTTCAGTTGCGCTGTTCCTTACCTGGCTCGTAACTGTTGGCGATAATTTTTGCTTCCGGAAAAATAAACGCCGCTTCGGCTCCCGCAATCACCCGCGCTTTTCCGCCGCCCAAAAGCCCATGCGGGTCAAGATGGGCATACTCGGTTGTTTTGTAGCCAGGTTGTTTCGCTCTTGGAATAATTCCTGCGGACAAAACAGCAATCGCGTCAGGGTTGCCCCCAAAAAGCTCTCGTATTTTTGCTTCTTTATCAATTTCCGATTCTTCCCCGCGTTGTTCTCCGACCATAAAACTAAAGTTAAATCAATACTTGATCGTTCGAAAAACAAATCCAAGCATTTTAACATAAGAACGCGCGGCTTGTTTCCAATTGGTTTTTTTGCCCTCGGCATACCAGCGCGGCGTGTAAGAAATCGGAACGTCCATGATTTTGAATCCCAGCTTGGAAAGCAATATGGTAATTTCCGGCTCGAACTCGATGCCGTTTGACTTAAAGAGCGGCAAAATCGCGTCCAGGGCTTTGCGCGAATACATTTTGTATCCCGTCCACATGTCGCTGGTGCGGTAACCGGATAATAAGTTGCAGGTAATGGTGAAAAAGCGATTCAAAAGATAATGCAGATTCATGGTGAGGGCTTGGGGTAAATATTTTCCCAAAAAACGCGACCCAAAAGCCACATCGGCTTTTCCCTGCATAACCGGCGCCAGCAACGCTTGAAAATCATTAGGATCTTGTTCTAGATCAGCATCCTGAACGATAATGTAGTCGCCTTTGGCTAATTTAAAGCCGGCCCTAACGGCACCACCCTTACCAGTATTTTTCTGGTGTAAAATCTGATATTTTTGCTCCAAAGAAAGTAAAACCTCTCCGGTTCCGTCTGTGGAACCGTCATTGACAATGATGATCTCTCGCTCAAAGCTCGCAGGGAGCAGTGCTTTTTCCACGCGCGCGATTACTTTCCTAATCAGCTCGCGCTCGTTGTAAACAGGGATAATTACAGACAGTAACGGCATAATTAACCTAATTATTACCGCCTTTCCAAACAAAATTATGATCAGAATCCTTAAACAGTCGGCCGGAGGCATCTTTAGGAGAAACAATGGGGTTTTGTGCTGGCCAAGGGATGTTTAAATCAGGATCGCTCCAGACGATGCAATGCTCGTTTTCCTTGCTCCATTCGCAAGTTTGGAAATAATCCACTTCCGCTCCGTCGGTTATTGCGCAGAACCCATGGGCAAAACCGGCAGGTACCCAAAAGATTATCCTGCTTTCTTCGGTTAGCGCCATACTTTTCCACTTGCCGTAAGAGGGTGAACCGCGCCGCAGATCCACGGCCACATCAAAAATCTCGCCTCGAATACAGCGCACTAACTTGCCCTGGGCAAAGGGATCGTTTTGGAAGTGCAAACCGCGAATTGTGCCTCTCCGCAAGGATTTGGATTGGGAAGTTTGTACAAAATCCGTAGGCAGGCCGAAACTCTCCCACTCGCTTTTCTTGAACGTCTCCATAAACCAGCCGCGGTCGTCAGAAAAAACTTTCGGCTCAATAACGACCAATCCTGGAATTTCGGAAACGGGTTTAAATAAAAAAGGCATGCTTGAGAATACCGCCCTTATTTAATTCCGCACTGCGCTCATTATACCATTAGTTGTTTACGCAACCAAAGCAAGAAATCTCCGGACGTTCCTTCTATGCAAAATTCTCGGAAGGATATTTTTCCGCTGAAACGGATGGGGCCCCATGGCTAGCTTCCTTCGGCCGTCCGCCTCGGGTGGAGGGTCTTCGGGCGGAAACGCCCTCGGGCGCAAGTCGAATGGGCGGAGCGGATAAAAAAATCGCCGGTCGTCAAACTGGCGATTTGCTAAATTGCCCCCGCTGCCTCCAGAAGTCCGAGAAAGTTTTGCCAATACTGCCGGTAGCCGATCTTGTCGGTTTCCTGCAGAGCGCCCAGATTCTCCCGGCAGTACTGCCAAACTTCCATGCTTTCCGGCGATCGGATCTGACCACACTGGCTGGCGCAGTAAAGGTAGATCAACCCCGTAACCACTTTCTCGCGGACAACCGTCGCCCCGACGTAGGCGCGGTCAAGCGGCTCTAGCGCTTCGGCAAAAGCGCCCGAAGCTGCCAAGTAGCGGCCCTGCAAGCGCAGATAACTTTCTCCGGCGCGCTGCTTCATCGCGCCCGAAAGCCGGTCTGACCGCGTAAGCGTGTCCAGTTGGATAAGCCGCTCCTCGACCTCCTCGTCCGCTTGCCCCGCCAAAAGCAATAGGTGCACCAGCATTTCCAGAAAGTAAACCCGCTTGTCGTCTGGGACCTCCTCGTCAAGAGTGGAAATAAGCCACCGCTGGGCCGAGATTGCGCCGGTCAAGTCACCGAGCGCCAAATGGCAGTTTGCCACCGCTTGCAACCACTCGCGGATCACCACGGATTCTTGTGGCGTTTCCATGGCTTGCAAGCCGGCAAGAGCTTCGGCGGCTTGGCCCTTCCGGCGCAGCTGATCGTGGCGGTTGATCAACACGCGCGCGCGGTCGTCAGGCAGGGCGCGAGGATGGTCCAATATCCATTGCTCGTAAATGCGATTCTTGTCGCCGTACCGGCCGGCTACCGCCAGCTGGCTCGCCAGCTCAAAAAGGTACTCAACCGACGCGTCAAACGGTTCGGCTCGGCCCGAAGACAACAGCGTAAAGTCCTGCTCGGGATGTTCGATTTTCACTGATTCCTCCTGAACAGCCCGAATATACTACCTCAAAAAACAGCTGAAGTCAAGACGATTTTTTTTGTCCGCAAACCAGCTAGCAGATTAGCGGCTAATTTTTCTTCGGTTAAGTTTGCTTGGAAAAATTGGAATCCGCTTTCGGCTATCCTTGCAAGCTCGCTTTTGTGGTTTTTTGCCCACATTATTTTTTCCGCCAGATCCTTTGCGTCCCCAGGATTGCAAACAAGACAAGTTTGTCCTTCTGAAAGCAGTTCCGAAACGGCTTTTCCTCTGCCTGTTAAGTAGGCGGTTTTTACAGCCAAAGATTCAAAACACTTGTGCGGAATGGTGCGCTCCAAGCGCGGATGATCGGAAAGCTGGCCCAAGCTTAAATGGGCGGACTGCATGGTTTGTCGCAGCTGTTCAATCGGCAGTCGGTCGGCAATCAAGCGAAGATGTTTGGGAGAAAGTTCTTTGATCAATCCTTCGACCTTACTCAAATTCACTCCGGAGCCGAGCAGTAAAAAATCAACATCCTCGCTCTCCAGCAATTTTGCCGCCCTCACCACAACTTCCGCTCCGGATTCTGGAAGAAATCTCCCGCGGAAAACAACAGTGAATTTCTCCCGTTTTATAATATTCTCGTCCCAAAAAAACTTTTCCTGATCTGCCCCGGTATATGACAACAAGCATTTCTGTTCCGCAACCTTAAAAAGCCGGCAAAAATACTTGATCTGCTGCTTGCTTTCCAGCATCACGGTGTCCGCTAAATGCGCGGAAAAAAAATCAACCAGCCAGTAATAAAGCGCTTTCAAAGAAAACCGGCCGGCCAAAGCCCGGGAAACTATCAAGCGTTCGTAAACGGAACATAAAGCGTTATAAACTATGATCTTCCCGGTAAAAATTTTAAACCCGATCACTGCTCCCGGACGATCCGGCTCGACCACGACGGTTTTTACCTTTTTCCAGTTTGCGTAAATAAATCTTAAGCACTCCCAAAAACTCATGCGGTCAGCAATCACTTGCTGACCGATGCGCTTTAGGCCCTTGATATAAACGGCGTTGTTGGAATAATCTGGGTTGCGCGAAAAATACAAAATCATTTCATGTCAAATGCTGTTATTGAAAAACTCGCCTGCAAACTAGCGGGTGACAAAAAACAAGCCAACCGCAATCAGCCCGACGCCCAAAATCTGCAACGGTGAAATCGACTCTTTTAAAACCAACCAAGAAAAAAACAGGATCAGCACATAATTCACGCTAGCGAAAGGAATGGCCACGCTCAACTTTAAGCGCGACAACACCACGAGCCACAAAAGAAACCCAAGTCCCAAGCACACTAACCCCAAAAGCAGATACGGGCTGGAAATTACTTTGGGAACGAGTTGAAAAACCGACTGCACGGTCAGCGGGATTTCGCCAAGCCGGTTCATGCCGTGCTTCATTAAAATCTGCGCGGCTACCGTCGCGATCAAGCCAGTGAATAAAATTCCGTAAATCAGCATAGAATATAGTTT
>JACQJK010000001.1 GCA_016205055.1 Candidatus Doudnabacteria bacterium | reverse complement strand
GGTCTCCCCTGCCCGTACCGGTCTTGAACAAAAAGAATTCTCCCCGCCGAATCAAGCTTAATTCCGATTATTACCAAAATAAACAGCGGCGAAAGCAAAATAAGCGCGCTTAAACTCAAAAAGATGTCCATTACTCGTTTTACGATCTTTCCCCATCCGTCCAGGGGTGTATTTTTTAATTCCACAATTGGGATAATGCCTATGTTAGAGAGTGTGATATTAGTGCGCTGCGCCTCGATTATACTGGGAACGTAATTTAGCTTGATCCCAAAGTCATGCGCGAAATTCAAAATTTCTTCGTTTAATCGGCCGGTAGAATGTTGATTAGCCAAAAGAATTTCGTCTATACCTTCCCGGTCCTTAATCATGCGCAGCTGATCCAGTGCGTTGCGCGTATCGTTTATGGTTGCAACGATCCTGTAGCCCAGGGCTGGATTTACCGCGAGTTCTTGTGTAATTCCAAAATCCTCTTTCTCATCGGCGATAACCACCAGTCGATGATAACCGATACCTTGTTTTAAAAACCAAGTCTCTATTAAGATTAAAGCCACACGACCAATACTCACGAATATCATTGCCAAGGCCCAGCTTACTAAAACAATAAGTCGGGACGGAAAAATTGTTTGATCAAAAAAATAAAAGATCACAAATATGCCTAACCCCGTGCTGATTCCTGCGACGACTTTAGTCAATACCGACAAGTAACGAGTGGTGCTGCGGAGATTGTAAAGTCCGTAGGCCGCCATGATTAGCACTATCAGCGGGATGACAATGACTATGATTCTGATAAAATCGTATAAATTTAGCTCGAATAAAATCGGGTAGCTCGAGAAAAGATCCCTGGCTTGATAGCGAAGTGAAAAAGCACTAATACCGGCTAGCAAAAGCATGCAAGCGTCTAAAAAAATGGCGATTACGTTGAATACCAGCTCAAGCTTTTTCATATCTTCTGGATAGTTTGCTTATCACATTATATCAAAATTTTGACGAATTCAATGCATTGACAAATTCAGATCACAATGTTAAAATTGGACTGTTGCTGACAAAGCAACAAAAAAACTTAAGGTAAGCTTGGCAATCGCCCCACACCATTTCCAGATCGGAAGCGTTAAACCGCGGCTTTAAACGATAACCTCAAATGCACGCTAAATGCTTATGACCTGGGAAATGGTGTGGGGAGGAAAGTCCGAACACTTTTTTGGTAACCACTTAAGTGTTACTGAAAAACGGTAGTGGCTTCGACACTCTAAAAAGTGCGGAGTTCCGACTAAACCATGTCGGAGGTAACGCCCACCGCGGGTAACCGTAGAGATGCGAACAGAGACGCCTCGAGGCGAAAGCCGAGAGGCGCCCTCCGGAGCTTGCGAAGGAGGGCGAGCGCAGCCATAAATCGGGTGGTCCTTATTAGCTAAAGCTTCGAAGGATCTCCGCCGAAAGCTTCGATGAAACGGCTAAACTCTTACTGGGGTGCAAGGTGAAAAACCGCTTAATTCCGACGGTAACGTCGGAATCAGAAAGATGATTGCCCCCAGCCCTTTCTTTCAGCCAATAAACAGGTAACTTTGTTGTTTGACAGAAAGGGCTGGGACAGAATTCGGCTTATAAGCTTGGCTTAAGCAAAACAACCCCGCCTCTCGACACGCTCGAGACGGGGTTGTTTTGTTTCCCTAATTATCTCTTTGCCCACCGATTCGACTCGCCATAAAATGGCTCGCTTACAATGATTCAAGCTAGCGCTTGGCCCATTGAGGGCCGCGTCGCGCTCGCTTTAATCCCGGTTTCTTGCGTTCCTTTACGCGCGAGTCACGTGTTAAAAAACCAGATTTTTTTAAAGTTGGCCTGTCCTCGGGGTTGCGCAACAGCAAAGCCCGAGCAAGGGCGAGTCGCCCAGCTTCGGCTTGAGCTTGCTTTCCTCCCCCGTAGATATATATTTGGGCTGTCAGCTTCCCCTCGATGCCCAATAAATTCAGCGGAGCCAGCAAAATTTTTTGCTGCGTTTTGGTCTGAAAATATTTTGGCAGCTCTTGAAAATTAACAACAATAGTACCTGGTGCGTCAAACAGCCGCACTCGGGCGACCGCGGTTTTTCTGCGGCCGATAGCATAACGGTATTTGCCCATGCTGGCAGACGCCTTTGGGGCACGTTCAGGCAGCTCTCTGGTTTCGGGCTCTTGCTCAATCTGGATATTGTCTGAACTCGCTGGAACAGAAATCGCAATCGTCTTTCTGGGACGACCCCTTTTTTTGGGCGCTTTTTTTTCACCCTGTGTTGGGGATGCTTTTCGGATCATAACTAGATGGTGATTTGACTATCAATTTTAAATGAATGCATGGTGTCATTAACAATCTTCAGCCGAGATAGCCAGATTTTTCTCAATTTATTTTTTGGCAGCATACCTCGTACGGCATGACGAACGACGAAGTCAGGCCTGGTTTCCATGAGTTTAAGTGCAGGGGTGGTCTTTAGTCCGCCCGGGTAACCGGAAAAGTGGTGATATTTTTTTTGTGAAAGTTTATTACCAGTTAATTGGATTTTTAGCGAGTTGACAGCCACTACATAATCTCCCGCGTCTAAATATGGCGCGTAAGAAACTTTATGCTTCCCAGTAAGTAGGGTTGCGATTTTTGAGCTTGCTCTGCCAAGGGGAGCTTGCGACAAATCGACTTCATACCATTTTCGGTCGGTGCTTTGGACTTTTAGGGGCTTAACCGTTTTCATATCAGTTCGAGGCGAACTTTACTTGTTCTATCTTTATGAACTCCGACTCGAGCTAAACGGACGTAGCCACCGGCTCGGTCTCGATATTTTGGTCCTAAAATCTCAAAAACTTTTTTTGCGGCGTTCTTGGGCAGTCGGGCAAAGAGCATTCTTTTTGAATGCAGTGTATCGGTTTTGCCTTTTGTGATCAGCTTTTCCACTTCTGACTTAATCAATTTTGCCTTTTTGCCGGTTGTCGTAATTTTTTCGTACAAAATTAAAGACGCCGACATAGTCTTTAACAATCTTCGGCTTTGGTCATGTCCCCTTTTTAAACTTCTTTTCTTCCGGTGACGCATGAATCAAAGTTTAGCTATGACTTGCAGAACTTCCTCTATCGATTTGGTGCCTAATCCTCGAAATTGTCTTAATTCATTTTCTGTGAGTTTTTTGAGTTGCTCAACTCTCGTAATCTTATTTTTCACCAAAGCGTTATAGGACCGCTTGGAAAGGTTCAGGGGCAAAAGCTCACTAGCCACATTCACGCTTGTTTCCAAACCTGCATCGGATTTCTGCTCGGGCACGGGTTCTTCCGCCGGAGTTACGGGAACGCTTATTTCGGTTGCTGGCTCTTCGGCAGTTTCGAAGTTCTCTTTTAAGAGCAATTGAAAGTGATCAACCGCTATTCGCGCCGCCGCGTCTAATGCTTCCCGACCCGTGATAGTTCCATTTGTGACGATATGCATGGTCAGCTTGTCATAATTGGTCATTTTCCCGACGCGAACGTTCTCTACCGAAAAATTGACATTTCTAATAGGCGTGAAGATCGCGTCGATGGCGATCATGCCAATTTCCATTCTTTCATCTTCTCTTGCCTCAACGGTAACGTATCCTCGACCTTGTTCAACATTCAACTCCATGTCCAATTCCGCACCCTTCCCGTCTAAAGTGGCAATGTGCAGGTCGGGATGTACAATTTCGATTTGATCGTTTTTTTCAATCATCGCGGCAGTTACTTTTTTTTCTCCCTTGGCCTTCAAACTCACCCGAACCGGTTCTTGCGAATGGCTTTTCAAACAGAGCTGTTTGATATTCAGGATGATCTCAACTACGTCTTCTTTGACGTTGGGGATGGTCGAGAATTCGTGGTCAACGCCCTTTATTTTAATTGCGGTTACCGCGGCGCCCGGCAAAGAGGACAGTAATACCCGTCTAATCGCGTTGCCGATCGTTACTCCGTAACCTGGGTAGCACGGCTCTAAAACAAATACTGATTTATTTCCCTGCTCTTCAATAAATTTGCAATTTTTGGGGAGTGGTATTGCTTCCATATTCATTGTACGTGTTAAAGTTTATTTTCTAACGCGAATAATGTTCGATGATTAACTGCGGATTAACTAACTGCTCCAGGTCGCCTGCTTGGGGTACGGCGATTACCTTCCCGCCAAAGTCTTTAATATTGAGTTCAAGCCAAACCGGCGGCTGGTAGTTAGCCAGGATCGATTTTTGTGTTTGAAAAAATTTTGATTCCAGTTTTTTGGGAATGACGCTGACCAGGTCACCTGGTTTCAAAGCAAATGAAGGAATGTTGACTTTTTTTCCATTGACGTTAAAAAAACCGTGTGAAACCAGCTGCCTGGCTTGCGGCCGAGTTTGAGCCAATCCCAAACGGTATACCACATTATCCAATCTAGTTTCCAATAGCTGCATTAACACCACTCCGGTTTCCCCAGATTTTTTCATTGCCTCGCGATAATATCGCCGAAATTGCTTCTCAAAAATTCCATACATCCACTTTGCCTTCTGCTTCTCAAGTAACTGCTGAGCGAATCCTGAAAGTCGTCTCCGGCGCTGTAAGTGCATCCCCGGAGGGAAATTGCGCTTTGTAAAAATCCGATCGTCTTTGGGGAAAAGTTTCGCCCCAACCCGCCTTGATTTTCGAGATTTCGGACCAATGTAAGTTGCCATAACAAAGTAAGAACCTATTTTAAAAATCCTTTTTGCCTGTCGTGCCAAAGGCAGATCGTCTTAAAAATTGTTTTTAAATAGGTTAAAGTAGTTTATACGCGACGGGGTTTTTTCGGCCTTACTCCCCCATGGGGTATTGGGGTTTTGTCGCGGATTGATTTAACAAGGATTCCCGAGGAGGTTAGCGACCGGATGGCAGATTCGCGTCCTGTTCCGACTCCTTGGATAAAGACGTCGACCTCGGAAACGCCTATCTCGCGCATTCTTCGCACCATCTCTTCCATTGTTTTTTGCGAGGCGTACGGTGTGGATTTTTTTGAACCCTTAAAACCGATCATCCCCGCAGACGTCCAGGTGGCCACCATTCCCGCCGGATCGGTAAGAGTCATTATAGTGTTGTTGTAACTGGAATGAATGGATATCCTGCCCTTGGAAAACTTTTTTGATTTTTTACGCGCCGAAGCGGGCGACAGGACGGTTGGCGCTTTTAGTTCGTCTCCGGCAAGTGTTTTGACTTTTTGCTCACCCATTCAACTTCGTTCTCACTTTCAAATGATTAGGTCTTTTCCGCCGAAGCCCGCCTGCCTGAACCCATGGTTCTCCTGACATTGCCCCGTCTGGTTCGCGAGTTCGTGCGGGTACGCTGACCGCGGACCGGCAATCCCCGGGCGTGTCTGGTTCCTCGATAAGCCCCGATCTCTTTTAGCAGTTTAATGTTCATTAAAATTTCCTGTCGCAGCTGCCCTTCAAGCTTGAAATTTTTGTCGATGTAGTTTCGCAAACGATTCTGTTCTTCTTCAGTCAGGTCAGCCGTTTTTTTGTTCGGATTCACTTCAATCGCTTTTAAAATTTTTCTGGACAAGGGGAATCCTATGCCGTAAATCAACGGCAGAGCGGCTTCCACTCTTTTATTCGGAGGAAGGTTTACTCCAGAAATTCTAACCATGTTTTGGAAATTCCGGCTTAGAAATTAAAAATTGAATTATCATCCTTGTCTTTGCTTGTGTTTAGGATTTTCACAGATGATCCTTACAACCCCTTTCCTCTTGACTACCTTGCACTTTTGACACATCTTTTTTACGCTCGATCGTACCTTCATAGATAAGCAACTTCTTATTCTTGCAAACAAAAATATCTTGGCACATTCACCAAGAACATGATTAGAAACGACGTGTAATTCTTCCTTTGGTCAAATCGTAGGGTGTCACCTCGATGGTCACCCTGTCGCCTGGAAGAATGCGAATGTGGAACAAGCGCAATCTTCCCGCTACATGACCTAAGATAATTTGACCAGAATCGAGCTGGATCCGAAAACGAGCGTTGGGCAATGATTCAATGACCTTGCCTTCTAGTTCGATTGCGTCTTTTTTCACGGGATTTTTCTTCCCAAATTCTTGTGGAGCGGCGATGTTGTGGGCTGTCACTTAGCGCGTCTTTAAATTTTTACAAAAGCCGCGCCCGGAAGGTTAATTATCACTTTACTCAATAAAGCTACCATCAATGCAAACTTCTGTCAAGTGCCAAGGGGAATAATGTAAACGGCTAAACGCCAATAAAGAAAAAACCGTGCGGACTTATGAACCCCGCCCTCCGAAGTCCCGCGGAGCGGACGAAGGATGGGTCAAGTTCCGCGGTTCCCGGCTTGGGCTATCTCCCCTCCCCCCACCAAATGATCGCTCTGGTAAAAAGCACAGTATTGACCGGGCGTAATGGCTCTCTGGAGTGATCGAAAGTTAACCCGGAAACGACCTTTTAGCATAATCAACCGGGCTTCCTGCAGCGGTTGCCTATGCCGAGTTCTAACCAGTATTTTTTTTCGCAAAATACGCTCAAGGGGGACCAGCAAATTTAATTTTTTCACCGCTAGCGACTTTTTGTAAAGCTCCTTGTTTCCGGGACCCGCAGCCACAACCAGGCGGTTTTTGCGGATATCTTTTTCCACCACAAACCAGGGCTTGCTTCCCGCAAGTCGCAGTCCTTTCCTTTGACCGATTGTGTAAAAAGGCAATCCTATGTGCTTACCCAATTTTTTTTGTTCACTTGTGACAATGTCCCCCGGCCTTTCCTTAACGGCGGTTTTCAAAAAATCGATCATGGGAACCTCGCCGACAAAACAAATTCCCATACTCTCTGGTTTGGTTGCGTTTGGGAAGTTTAAATTTTTTGCGATTTTCCTGATTTGTCGTTTTTTATAATTTCCCAGCGGAAAAAGGGCCTTGGAGATTTGCCTTGGCGACAATAAACACAAGAAATACGTTTGATCTTTCCTCCGGTCGGAAGCGGTTGATAAAAAAAATTTAGCCGTGCCGTGCGCTGCGCGATGTACGATCTTTCTCGCATAATGGCCGGTGGCAATATAATCCGCGCCCTCTGTCAGGGCTCGCTTCAAAAATAAGCCGAATTTTATTTCCCGGTTGCAAAGAATGTCAGGGTTGGGAGTCAGTCCCCTGCGCTGGTTGTAGAAAAATTGATCGATTATTTCTTTCCGATATTCCTGCTCGAAATTGTAAACCCGCAGCGGGATTTTTAATAGCTTACATACTTTGCGGACGTCCTCAAGATCTTTTTTCCACGGGCAATACTTTGAAAACTTCCCGCCAAAACTTTCTTCCGACCAGTTCTTCATGTAAACCCCCGTCACCTGGTAGCCGTCTTGCCGCAGCAAATAAGCCGCAACCGAGGAGTCAACGCCTCCCGACATCGCTACGAAGACCTTTCTTTTACCGTTGGGTGTCATAGTTGATTGTACTTTCTCAATCTACTATAAAT
>JACQJK010000042.1 GCA_016205055.1 Candidatus Doudnabacteria bacterium | reverse complement strand
TCAAACCCATACTCTTCATTCCGATAGGTCTTCCAACCTATCGTTTCTGCTTTGGGTTCGATGAATTTAAAAGTGCTGAAAATCGCATCCAAAAAGTCCGACTGGAAATTTTGGTTGATCACCATGACTGCGCTCCCCTGCTGCAGGACGATTAACTTATAAGTGGCATCGATCCTGCCGGGCCCAATGATTTCAGTAGCTCTTCGTCCCAGAAAATCTTTAGTTCTGCGGGAATAGATCTCTTCTGTGTTTACAAAATCGCTTTTTAAATTTTCCTCTAGCCAGTCCTCGACTGTCGTATTTGGAACAACCTGCACCGAAAAAGTCACTGGCTCGCAACAAAACAAATGCGCTTCCCGCTCGGCGACGGCGACAAAATCTGATTGCGGGTCTGCGGGAAGCAACCTCTCCGCTTGCTGGTCAACGCTTTTGTAGGCAGTGTGATCGCGAGGATATCGAAACTCAAACCCATACACTTCATTACGGTAAGTTTTCCAGTTTTCCAACTTATTCGTAACCGGGTTCGGTTCCTGTTCGTGTCGAGGATTAAGGACTATATAAACCGCGCTCATCGCCACGGCCAATACTGCCAGCGCTAGCACCGCCTGCCAGACCCAGGCGGGCAGACTGTGCACAATAAATTTTTTAGTTCCTAAATTTTTTTCGTCACCTTCCATTTCTTCTCTCTCCTATTTCATCACCATCTCAATTTCTTCCACCAAGCGATTTGAATAACCCCATTCGTTGTCATACCAAGCCAAAACTTTCACCAAGTCGCCGCCAATGACTTTGGTCAAGGACAGATCAACAATGGCCGAATGCGAATCGCCGATAATATCGGAGGACACGATTGGTTCGTTGGTCACCGCGAGGATTTTTGGGTTTTTGCGAGCATACTCCAAAAATGCGTGATTGACCTGCTCGACCGTCGTTTTCTTTTTTACCAAAACCGTAAAGTCGGAAACGGAGCCGATGGCAACCGGAATACGGATGGCAAACGCGTCAAAGCTGCCTTCCAGCCCTTTGATAACTTTCGCGGTATCGGTTGCGGAACCGGATGAGGTTGGAACCAGGTTGCTGGCCGCGGCGCGGGCGCGCCTTAAATCTTTGTGCAGCGCCGGCACCGGCCCATCCACCAAATTCTGTTCCGCCGTAATGGCATGCACCGTAGTCATCATGCCTTTTACTATGCCGAACTTTTCTTTGAGCACTTTCACTACCGTGGCAACGCAATTAGTGGTGCAAGAAGCGTTGGAAATTACGTCTTCACCGCGGTAGCTTTCTTCGTTCACGCCCAGTAAAAACGTGCCCACTTCTCCCCCTTTAGCCGGGGCGGAAACAATCACTTTCCTAGCGCCCCCGGTCAAGTGCCCACGAGCCAGACCGTCCTTGGTGAACCTGCCCGAACATTCCAAAACTACGTCCACTTTAAAATTTTTCCACGGAATCAGCGCCGGCTCTTTTTGGGCGGTGAGAGGAATCTTGCGACGATCAACGATTAAATTACTCCCCTCGTAGACAACTTGCCGATCATAGCGGCCGTAAATCGTATCAAATTTCAAAAGATAAGCCGCAGTTTCGGCGTCCATAACATCGTTAATCGCCACTACCTCCATGTTTGATTTCGCGCTTGCGATCTTAAACGCCGCGCGGCCGATCCGGCCGAAACCGTTTATGCCAACTTTGATTTTCCTTAGCATCCCAGTATATCAACTTCCAGAGCCAGACGCCTGACTGCGACTGAACTCTATTAATCGTAAACCCAAAGATCGACGCCCTTGGGTTATTTTAAGATATTTCTCCCGGCGTCTGGCATCACGTTCGTCCAGGCACCCCTCAAAATATATTAGTTGACAAGGTAATCGGAATTCAGTTGCGCACGACCGAGATTCCCTATGCTCCTCTAGTCTTTTTTTAAGTGAGTTAGTAAAACCAATATACAACTGACCATCGTTTGCACTTTTTAAAACGTAGGTAAAAAAGAACGTACTGGAAGTTGTATTACTGG
>JACQJK010000013.1 GCA_016205055.1 Candidatus Doudnabacteria bacterium | reverse complement strand
TCCTCCGTCCGCCTTAGGCGGACTACACAAGGATGGAGATTCCCCGCCAGAGGCGGGCAGGCGCACGAGATCCGAGGCGGATAAACCCAGCTCTTTGGCATCAAAGGGCTGGGTATGAGGTACCACGTCCGCCTTTGGCGGACGTGGAGCTCCATTACTTGTTTTCCATGACTCGACCGCGTTGCAGGTTCCGCATTAAATATTGCCCGCCTTACTCGGAATTTTCGCCGAAAGATTTTGACTGCGAGAAATTTTCCTGCGTGGAAGTCAGGCCGGAAGAAATCGAGGCGTTGCGGCTCAAAAACATCAAAGGGCTGGATCAGAATCAAGCAGCCGAGCGCATGGGCGTTTCGCAAAGCACTTTTCAGCGATTGTTGGCAAGCGCCTATAAAAAGGTTTCCGAGGCGTTGGTTTTGGGAAGAGAGATAAAAATCGCGGAAAGGAAAGAGTGATGAAGATTAATAAAAAATTTGCCGTTTTGGCAAGCGACAAAGCAATAAAGAAAACCGCGCTTGCCCTGAATCGGAACGGGATTGAGACGTTTGTGGTGGACAGCGGCAAGGAAGCAAAAAAGAAAATTCTGGAACTTATTCCCCATGGCGCGGAAGTAATGAACATGACCTCCAAGACCCTGGAAACCATCAACGCGGTTTCCGCGGTTCTGGAAAGCGGGCGCTACCAAGCGGTTCGCCATAAGCTCGCCGTTCTTGATAAGCAAACTCAAAAAAGCGAAATGAAAAAACTGCGCAGCGCTCCGGCCTGGGCCATCGGCAGCGTGCACGCGGTCACGTTCGACGGCCAAGTGGTCGCGGCCTCCGAGTCCGGCAGTCAGTTCGGCGCTTACGCTTACGGGGCCGGGCGCGTGGTTTGGGTGGTGGGAGCGCAAAAAATCGTCAAGAATTTTAACCAAGCCATAAAAAGGGTTTACGAGTACAGTTTGCCGCTGGAGAACCAGCGCGTTGGCGAGCTGTACGGCGAGGAAAGCGCGGTTGCGAAGCTTTTAGTCATCAACCAGGAAAAGCCCGGCCGGATTGTGATGATTATCGTGAAAGAAAAACTTGGTTTTTGAACATTTACACCCATACGCGACATTTACAGAAAAGCAAGTTTTTAATTAGTAGCTGGACAAGCGGAATCAACCACGGTCCGGTTTCTCTGTTTTTAAAAGAGGTTTGAAAATAATATGATTTATGAGTGTCATGTTTGTAAATTAGAGTACCTCGACGAGGATACCGCAAAACGCTGCCAGGAGTGGTGTGAAAATCACAACAGTTGCAATTTTTTGATCGCCAAACAGGCGATCAACAAAGAAGAAATGCTAAAGCAGTCCGTGACTGACGAACGCTTTAAGACCCTTGACGAAACAAAGTGAAGCGCTACGGCCTTGCGGCCATGGTTTTTGCGGAGGAGAGTAAAATAAAAATCCTTCCGGGAATCGGAAGGAGATGAAGCGGTTAGGGCAGGACAGTGCTGAGCGGTTTGGGGAGCGGCTTGGGGAAGCCGGTGACGATCGTGTCCTCGCCGTTGTAGCGGGCGGGACAGAAGTGAATGAGGCCGCTGGTCCAGATTCCCCCAGCGCGCGCCAGCCTCTCGATGATGTTCTCTGGGTGCACGAAGGCCTCATGCGGGCCGGCGTGGCGAACCCACTGTAGGGATCTGGAGAGGAACAGATTCTCTTCGGCCGAGAGGATGACTCCACTGCAGTTGCGGTTCGGAAGTTGCTCGCTTAACATGTGCTCTTGCCTCCTTGGGCTTGGGATCATATGGAAGATACTACAGAGTTTTTGATCAGCGGTCAATATGCGGTTGCTTTACTCTCTTTCTCGTTTTCAATAACAATAACAATGCTTGTGCCGTGGCGGAGGCATAAGGATGCGGCAACTGGCAAAAAGTTGTCTCACCTCGCGGACCTGCGGGGTTTTTTCTTGCGCGTTTCGGGTATCCGCGCTAGGATGTTATTACGTTTCAAGGGGGGTCTTATGTTCAACAAAAGGATTGTTGCCGATTTTCCGAAGCGTCTGCGGCAGGGGGACCAGTGTCCTTTTTGCGAGTTTGGGACGTTGCAACTGAAGCGGCAGGTCGGCGGGACGTTTCTGGAATGTGACAACGAATCCAGTCATTTCCGGCGGGTGACGCCGGAGGAGTTGCGGCAGTGGCGCAAGCAGGCGAAGCACAGAAACTAGAGAGCTTTGTTTGGCTCTTGGGGCACCAACTGGTGCTTTTTCATTATTATTTTATCGCGAGACACTGCCGAAAAGTTGCCGAGCCGGAACTCGAGGCCGGAGAAAAGATAGAGATCGCAGAAGTCGGCTTTGAGGAGTTTATCAAAAAGATGAGTCATAATTATTGGGGCGGGGAGTTCACGGCCGACATCTTGCGCCTGCGCCTTGAGCCGAAAAAGTTGGAAGAGTTTAAGAAAAAAATGTTTTCTAAATGAAATCCTAAAGAGGGAATAATGGAAGTCCAGGTTGGGGATAGGATACAAAGAAATCGCAAACCAGCGTTTAAGAAGCGCCCATTCAGTTGACAGCCGGAATCTTTCGGTCGTGTTACCGAAATTCAAAGAGTCCCTGTTTGCAATGGCGGGCTACCCTTTTTTGTTGTTTGGGTGGACCTTCGCTGCGCTTGCATGTTAATTCCGGAATCAAAGGAACGGAATCACCAACGATGTTCTTCTCCTGGGAACAAACAAGAAGTAGAGAGAGACTGGTATCCTGGAGAATTCCGGATTATCACTGATCCAGCGGAGCTCGTCAAGCTTCAAGCCCAGCATCGCTCCGCGATAACCGCATAATCATCCTGCTGTCGTGGTATTTTTTTACCCGCTCGTTTTTCCTGGGAAGTGCCTAAATGGTTTTTTAGGCACGTGACTTTTTCCCCTTTTTATTTTATATTAATGAATAGCACTACATAGTTTTTTCAGGGGGATTTATGACTGATTTGCAGACAGTTTTCGTTGGGGAAAGTTTTTTTGTAAGATTTCTTCCAGGACAAATCGAGCGTTTCGCCAGGTTTGATGATCCGGTTCTTATCACAGGTGAGACAGGAACAGGTAAATCTATTTTGGCCTGGCTGCTGCACAATGCGCGTTTTACTTCCAACCCGCTCATACGGTTTATGTGCACGGCCATTCCAGAGACTCTCTTTGAGAGTATTCTGATGGGGAGCGAAAAAGGCGCTTTCACAGGATCAGACGCGAAGTCTCTAGGTCTGGTGAGTCACGCTGCCGGGGGCACTCTTTGGCTGGATGAAATAGGCGATTTACCCCTTCCCTGCCAGGCAAAGCTGCTCGGGGTTTTCGACGGTCATTACCGGACACTCGGAGGCAAGAAGGACGAGCGTGTCGAAGCCAGGCTGGTCGCGGCAACCAACCACGACTTAGCTTCGATGGTCAGTAAAGGCGACTTTCGCGAGGACCTTTTTCACAGGCTGAACGTCCTGGAGATGCATATTCCTCCGTTACGTGAGCGACCCGAGGATATTGTACCATTGCTTCAGCATTTTGCCAGGCAAAAATCTATGAAGCTGGGCAGTGATGTGAATTTGCAGCTGGATGAGCAGTCCTTGCGCGTTTTATGTCAGTACCGGTGGCCGGGCAATGTTCGAGAGTTGAGGAGCTCCTTCACAAGGGTTCTCGTCAATTCTTTAACAAACAGAGTTTCGACTCATGCCATGGCACAGCTTTTAGGACTTGACCTGTCTTTGCAGGTCCCTGTTGCTCTCCCTGTAGTTGCGCTTGAGTTGCCGACCCTAGTTGTCTCTAGACCTGTCGCCACAGAGCTAGCGTTTGCCTCCTCCCTGGGTCGTCCGCAAGCCGAACCACCGCAACCGATTGATACCTCGCGCCCGGTCGTCCGTGCAGTGCTCGCAGCCGCCGTACCTGTCACTACTCCTAAACCGCCCGATGCATCGGCTGAGTACGAGGAGCTAGAGACTATCCACGGGCTTAATGCATGGGCTAGAGCACAAGAGAAGGATGTGATCCTCCGAGCTCTGGTAAGCACCAAGTTCAACAGAAAACAGGCCGCGCACATGATCAAGCTCGATTACAAGGGGTTTCTGTATCTGATGAAAACAAGCCATGGGATTAGAGACTTTGCCACAGAGACATTGGAGCCTGGGGTTGCTAGATTTGCAACTTTGGAGGCGTTGGGTAGAGAAAAGGCTAGGCTAGAAAAGGCCCTGATTGCGCGGACCCTGGTTCTGACCTTCTGGAATCGCAGGAGAGCAGCCCACTTGCTTGGATTGGACTACAAGGCCCTCCTGTACCGGATGAAGAAGCTCGGGTTGAATGACAGTGACTTTCTTCCTGTCTTGCAAGCTCCTTTCACGCCCTGATCCTAGTGGTCCCCGGCGTGTTTTTTTGTCGCTTAACTATGCTAGAATTTACAGTAATGGACTCGAAAAACCCCATTTTTCTTTATTACCTTTTCTGTTTTCTCATCGGTTTTTACATCGCCAACGGCACCACGGTGCTGTTTGAACGCGAACTGGGATTTTCTTTTCAGCAGGTGTTCGTGCTCGGGGGTTTGTATATGCTGATGTTCGTGCTGTTTGAAGTGCCGTCCGGAGCGCTGGCCGATCTTTTGGGGCGGCGGAATTGCGTGGTCTTGGGATGCTTTGTTCTGACTTTGGGCGCAGTTGCCACGGGGTTATCGAACAATTTTTGGCAGGTCTTCGCCAGTTTTTTCTTGTGGGCCATGGGCTTCTCGTTTATTTCCGGAGCGGACGAGGCCCTGCTTTATGACAAGCTCGCAGATCAAAACGAGTATGCCAAAGTTTTCGGTCGCGCTCGTTTTTTTGCCATTATCGGCACGGCCCTGGCGGGCATTCTCGGGCCGGTGTTATACAGTCAGAATTTCCGCTGGCCCTACCTGGCCTCGGCCATTCCGTTTTTCCTGGCCGCGATCGCCATGCTCGGCTTTGAGGAATCCCACCAAAAGCGCGGCTTTTCCCTGCGCGCGCACGTTGACCAGATCAAGGACGGCTTGCAGCATGCTTGGGAAAACCGTTATGTCCGCTGGTCGATTCTGATTATGTCGCTGACCTTCGCGGTTTGGTATAATCTCCTAAATTCCTATCAGCCGGTATTGCAAGAGCTGGGTTTTGGAGTGAGGGTTTTCAGTGTTATTCTCCCTATAATGTTTGCGGCGGAGGCAGTGGGATCAGGATTGGCCGGCAAATTCTACGGATTTTTCGGAGAAGTAAAAGTTTTTTGGATATCGGTGCTGGGATTGGGAACGGTGCTGCTTGTGACGGGCTTGTGGTATGTGCAGTTTGCGCTCGCCTTTATTTTCGCTTACCAATTTTTTCTGGGCGTATTACGCCCGGCGGTCAGCGCCTATGCCAACGGACACATTGAATCGCATCATCGGGCCACGGTGATTTCCGCCCAAGGCATGGTTTCCACGGTCTTTGCCGCCGGCACCCTGTTTTTGTCAGGCGGCCTAAGCGACGCTATTGGCCTGCGCTATCTAGTGGTGATTTTAGGCGGTCTTGTGCTGGTTGCCGGGCTTGGATTGTTGATTTATCAGCCCAAGCAAAAAAACTCATAAAAGCTTTGTTGACGAAGAGAGGTTTCATCTCCGAGAAATCGAGTCGGAGAAATTCTCTAAATCTCCTGCCCTTATTCGCGCGAATAGGAGAATAAGGAAGCTTGTGGTAGAGTGAAAACATGAAAGAATTGGAAAAGGTTTTTAGAGCTTTGGCCAACCGTCGGCGACTTTCCGTGGTTTCCTATCTTAAATCCAATCGCCGGGCTTCAGTGGGAGAGATCGCCGGAGCTATTAAACTTTCGCTTAAGGCCACTTCAAAGCACCTGCGGATCTTAAACGATGCCGAAATTGTAGAGCGCGAGCAGCGCGGGTTGACGGCCTATTACTTTTTGGGGACCGATATGCCCGCGCGTACCGCACGCATAATTCACCTTCTCTAATTCGCGCTTGCTCCGTCCGCCTCTGGCGGACTGGGGCGAATAGGAGAATAGTTGAAAGTGCTTTAGGATTTGAGATGGCGGGTACCCAATGCAATTTGCTTTAAAAGCATGAGCGTCGCAACATCCGATCCTTACCGCAGGACGATTGAGGTTTACCCCGCACCACGCAGAAAGCCCAGTCTGTAAAGACGGGGATGAATGTCAAGAATTCGCGAAAGCTGCGTGCCCCAAAGCCACACCTGTCAAGGCGTGGCGCGGGGTTTACAAAAAAATCGGCCGGGCTTACCTTGCACAGATTGACCCGTTCGTCGTTAAAGGCCTTAAAGGTTTTATAAAACAGCTGCCAAGAGGCGGCAAAATACTTGATGTCGGCTGCGCCGGCGGCAGGGACTCGAGATTTTTTGCCCGGCGCGGCTTCCATGTGGTCGGCATTGACCTGGTTGACGAGTTTTTGCGGGTCGCGCGCAAAAAAGTCCCGCAAGCGCGCTTTTTGAAAATGGATGCGCGCAAACTCAAATTTGCCGCGAACTCTTTTGACGCCGTCTGGGCCAATGCCGTTCTTGTTCACGTGCAAAAAAAAGATCTCCTTCCGGTTCTGAAATCCTTTTGGAAAATTTTGAAACCGGGCGGCAGGGTGCACTTAAGAATGAAGAAAGTGAAGGGCCGGACAGAAGTTTCCGAACGGCTCTCGCTTTACAACGAGCGGATTTTTATCCGCCTCCGCCCGAAGACCCTCGTCTTGACGAGGGGCGAAGGGCGGCACGGATGAGCAAACGAGAGGATTTGCCATCGTCAGCTTCGGCGCCCGTCCTCCGCAGTAGCAGCAAGTTATAAAGGTTGCGATGACTGCAGGCGTACACAGTCGCCGCAAGAGGCAAGGACTAGACCTAAAGCTACTGCTGCGGAGGATGGAGATTCCCTGCCTGCGGCAGGCAGGCGCACGAAAGTCTAGGCGGATAAACCCGCCGCATCCAGTCCGCCTAAGGCGGACGGAGAAGGCGGGTTGGAGGTACCACGGCTTCTTGACCGTCCGTATCCGCCTGAGGCGGAGAGGGAGGTTTGCCGTGGGGCTCCATTTACCTGTCAAAAAAGGAACTTGCGCGGTTGCTGCGAACGGCCGGATTTCGGATCATTAGCATGAAATATTATCCTGACGAACTTAAGCGCAAGGGGGTGTCTTGGATTGGCGCGCTTGCTGAAAAGCTAACGTATGGAAAGGATTAAGAAAGCGGAATGTCCGCACCTTGACCGGCTCAAGGAAATTTCCAAATTTGCAAAAACCGTTTGCGAGGATTGCGGGTTTGGAGCAGACTTAAGGCAGTGCCAGACCTGCGGTTTTATTTCTTGCTGCGAGTCTCACCATGCGCACGATAAAGAACATTTTGAAAAAACCGGGCATCCGTTCATTCGGCCGTACCGGACAAATTACGATTGGCTGTGGTGTTACCAGTGCAAAGCGTATTTGGATTGACCCTCGGTTGCCCCAGATGATGACACCGAGGGCGACTTGACGTTTTGCGTTCCGGCTGATAAGATTGCGGCAACTCCAGGAGGTGGTATGCAATCTTACACCAAGAAACTGATTTTGGTTCCGTTCGGGGTCAGGGTGAATCCGGCGTTTCTGGAAATCCTTGCGCGAGCGCAGCAGCCGGAGGGCAACGATATCCCTGCGCCGGAACGCTTCCGGCAGCGTTTCACCGGTTGGTTGTACGCAAGCATCGTGGTCAATCTCGCTTTTTCCCTGCTGGTGCTGTCCTTGGTCAACCATTTGCCAGTCGAGCTGCCGACTGTCGCCAAGCTCGCTCTTAACGGTTTCTGCGCTCTTGTCTTGGCCGGCTCGTGCGCGCTTCTGATTGTCCTTTGCGATCCGGGCAAGCGCCAAGACGGCGAAAAAAGTCCGGTATCAAATCGCTAGTCGCCCCAGGCGATTTTTTTTTGCGATTTCTTTGATTTGCCGGAAAATGGTAAAATTACAGAAGATAACGATAATTAATAACGGTCTCGCTTAATGTCAAAAGTCCGCGCTAAAAAAAGACACCTGGCGATCCGGAAGGCCAAAAAGAGGAAACGCAAGATCAAAAAACTGCGTCAAAAGCTGGCTTTGGCTAAAACCGAGCAGGGGCGCAAACTAATTTTGGATAAGATGCAGGCCTTGTCTGTTTTGCCTTTGGCAAAATAACGTCGCGGGGAAATTTTTTTTAAAATAACCCACGCTTGGTCAGCGCAGGTAAGTTTGCTGTTTTTTTATCCGTCTTCAGCAGGAAGACCGCAGAGTTGTTTTTATGCGCAGGAGTTTGAAGATAAGAATTTTCGGGGAAGTCCAGGGCGTTTCTTTCCGTTACTACGCTGTTTTGGCGGCGCGCGGCTTATCCCTTTCCGGTTTTGTGCGCAACGACCCAGACGGCAGTGTTTACATTGAAGCGGAAGGGAAAAGCGAGGATTTGGAAGAATTCGTGAACTGGTGCAAAAAAGGCCCGGGGTTTGCTCGAGTTTCTCGCGTGGAAGTAAGGCCTGGGCCAAGGAAGAACTTTTCTGATTTCAGCGTCGGTCGCTAGCACGATTTTGTCACGGGTTTTTTGACCCCGATTACGGGCGGTGTTAGAATGTTGATACAAATTCGTCGCGGGAAACAAAAGATTTATGAACTCTGATTCTTCCGTCGCAAAATATTCTTTGGCTCTCGCCATCGGCCTGGGCCTGGGGATGATTTTTTCGTATTATTTGCTTCTGCGCCGCGGTTATTTTGATCTATATATCGCCAACAAAGTTTTTGCCGGAGTGGCGGCGGTAATGCTAGGTTTAGTTTTGCTGATTGGTCCGGCCAGCCGCTATTTCGACATTTTTGACGGCTTGGTGCGTTATCGGAAACATTTTGGGATTGTGGCGTTTCTTTTCGCCGCTGTCCATGCCTGGGTTTCTTATTTTGGACTCGGCGATCATTTTTCCAAAAGTTTACCCGAGTTTCTCGGACTAGTAGCGGGCGTGATTCTGGGTTTGCTTTTTCTGATCTCCAGACAGGCCGTGATCGCGCGCCTGGGAGCGGCGTTGTGGTGGCATTTGCAGAACTGGGGAGTGCGCATAGCGTTTTTATTTGTGGTGCTGCACGTATTCGTGATGAAATTTCCTTCTTGGGTTTCCTGGTACCAAAAGGGCGGCGGCAAAGAATTGCGCGAGCCAAATTGGCCGGGAGCCGGACTTTTAGTGGGTTGGTTTTTATTCTTTGTGGTAGTTGTCCGGATTTCGGAATTAGGCGGACTCCGTTTTGGGCGTGCGGTTTGGTATTTATCCGCCTTTTTGTTGCCGGCGGTTTACGTGTTTACTTTCTGGTGGGGCAGCCGCTTTGCGTGATTTTAAAAACCTCCCGTGGCCGGGAGGTTTTTGGTTCGCAAAGATCGAATGTGGGTTTTAATTTTTACGGCTGCGAAGCGGTCGTAACCCCCGTTTCGAGCAAAATCGACAGGCGGGATTTAAAATCAGTCCGAACTGTGAATTACGAAACTCGATATTGTTCGAGCTTGTGGATTCGACTTCGCCCATTCGGCTCCGAGCTCATGGCCGAGGAGTCACCACCATGAGCCTGTCGAATGGTCGAGAACCTTTTATAGCATCTAAGCCAAAATTTTAGCTTCTCCACAAGGTCGAAGAATAAAATTTTGCCGTTTCGTAATTCAAAGTTCGAAGGTCTCACGTCACCCCGACCGGAGGACACTTTGGAAAAGGCGAGGATTTATAGCTGCAGCAAAATTCTAGCCGTGTTTTTACCATTGCCGCAATCCAGCTGGATCGTGTGCGGGAGAGTTTTGGAGTTTAAACTCACAAGCGCGTAGCCGAAGGGATTGAGGGTGGAGGGTTTTCCGTCCACCACCACAACGCGAGAGGCGCCGTAGCGGTTGTCCAGCATGACCGAAGTGCCTGCTTTAACGGTCAAGTAACTTGGCGTTGCCCGGCAGTTGGCGTCAAATTGAATTCGGCGGCCCTGGTATTGCTTGACCAGATCTTCGTAACTTAGCGTTGCGGCTGGAGCCGATTTTTTTGTCGCCGGTTTTGCATTCTGGTTGGTTGCGTTTGTGGCGGGTCCTGTCGCCAGGTTAGACGGTGTTGACACCGCTTGCTCCGGTCCGGTCGGGGTGATGGAGTATTGGCGATAAGTTATAAAAGCCAGAATGCACAGTGCAATGAAAGTAAATACTGCCGCCGACAATTTAGAATTTTTTCTGATTGAATCAATAAGATTCATACGATTGGTTTAGCGCGTGATTAATATCAACCCGCAAGTCTAGCGAAATTGTCTGGATTTGTCAATCCCGGTTTCAGGAAATCCCTCGAGGTGCTATATTATAGTTAGATTACGATTTAGCTGCGCTTGCTAAAATAATATGTCACAGGACAAGGTTTGGAAAGTGCTGATTGTTGACGACGACGTTTTTTTGCGGGAAATTTTTGTGGATGTCTTCCGGGAGTCCAAGTTTGACGTGCGCCAAGCCACCGATGGCGAACAGGGCTTGCAGATGGCGATGGCTGATAAGCCCGACATTATCATAACCGGCATTATGATGCCCAAGCTGTCGGGGTTTGAGCTGCTTGCCAAACTCAAAGAAAATCCCGCGACAAAAGACGTCCCGGTTTTTGTTTTTTCGCATCTCGGCAAAGAAGAAGACCGCAAGCGCGCGTTTGAATTGGGAGCGAAAGATTTCATCGTCAAGGGTCTGGTCACGCCGCTGGAAGTCGTGCGGCGGGCTAGAAACGTTTTGACCGGCCAGGTGTTTCGCGTGGCCATTGATCCGGAAATTCTGGACGCCAAACTGCTCTTACAGGGCAAGGCCGGGAGGCCGGTTCTGGAACTCAAGCCCGATCCCGAGTCTGGCGAGGGGTCCTTTCGGGCGCGGCTGATTACGGAGTAGTTAGAGCGAATTAGGATTTACGCGCTGCCCGCTTCCAAGCCCGGCTCCGCCGGGCTTGTGAGCGAAGGAGAATGGAGCCCCACAGCTAACCTCCTTCTCCGCCTCAGGCGGATACGGACGGTCAAGAAGCCGTGGTACCTCATACCCAGCCCTTTGATACCAAAGAGCTGGGTTTATCCGCCTAGACTTTCGTGCGCCTGCCCGCTCACAAGCCACCTGCCGGAGTCGAACCAAGATTCTCTTCATTTACTAAAGCATGCTGATCTGCCAATTGAGCTAAGATGGCTCATGAGCAGGCAGGGAATCTCCATCCTTGTGTAGTCCGCCTAAGGCGGACGAAGGCCGGGCATCCACTCCGACGTGACGTCGGAGTGGTTTTCGGGCGGAGGAGAATAAAAAACTCTTCCAAATATCGGAAGAGTTGGTGAGGCGTACGGTCAGGCCGCGAGTCGTTCCGCGGCCCCAGCCCGCAGGATGATGTCTGCGTGTTTCGGCCCGGTGCCCACGAGCAGAATGGGCACGCCGAGTTCGCGTTCGAGTTTGGTCAGGAAATGCCGCGCGCTTTGCGGCAGCAGGTCTTCCTGACAGCAGCCGGAGATGTCATCAGGCCAGCATGGCCAGCTTTCACAGAGCGGCTTAACGTACGCAAGTTCCCACGACGGCGGCATTTGCCCTGCAGGAACCAGCTGGCCGTTAAGCAAGTATTCCGTTACGACTGGAATCCTTTTTAGCCCCGACAGCATATCAAAGCGCGTCAAAGCCAAAGCCATGGGCTGGTTGAGCCGGATGGCGTAACGCAGCCAAGGAAGGTCCAGATACCCCACACTGCGCCCGCGGCCGGTGGTTGCGCCGCGCTCGTCGCCCAAGACCTGGAAATAGCGGGCGATGTCCTTGTTGCTCGCGCTCCCGGCGTTAACGGCTACTAAGACGTTTTTCAGGTATTGCGCGCGTGGCTTGCCGGACCTGAAGAGCTCCGGGTGGGACTTGGGAAACTGCTCCGCCGACTCCCGCTCCCAGATTTCGGAAGGAAAAGGCCCGGCTCCGACGCGCGTGGGCAGGACTTTGGTCACCAGAAGTGTGTGTCGAAAAGTGGCTGGCGGCAGGCCCAGCCCCAAAGCTGCGCCCGCGGCCGTGGACATGGTTGATGACACGAACGGGTAGGTGCCCCAGGAAAGATCCAAGCCAGTGCTTTGGGCGCCTTCGGCAAGGATTCTTGCGCCTCGCTTTTGCCGTCCGCAAAGTTCAAAGGAAGTGTCGGAAAGCATGGGTCTGATTTTCGGAGCAAGAGCCAAGAGCCCGTCAGCGACCTGGTCGGCACTGGGGATATTTATTCCCCGCAACAGGTCCCTTCTTGCCATTTCCGAAAATAGCGGCCACAGCGCGTCGTGCAGTTGTTTGAGCCGTTCCTTGCAGTAACTGCTTCCGGCGAATAGCTCGCCGACCAAAACCCCCGTGCGCAGCCGGTGGAGCCCGGCCATGGGCCCGATGCCTTGCCCGGTGGTTTTGATCATGCCCGCTCCGCGGACTTGCTCAAAGTATGCTTCCAAAATTGGGTGGTAGGGAGTCCACACCACGCTTTGCTGGTCAACCAGCACAGCTTTCGCCGGTATAGGACCCAGGATTTGCGCGGCCGCGTCGAGTTCGCCCAGAAGCGACTCAAGATTCACCAGCACTCCGCGGCCGATCACGCAGGTTTTGCCAGCGGCAAGCCCGCACGGAATGAGGTGCGAAACCATTTTTTTGCCGTCAGACGTAAAGTAGGTGTGTCCGGCGTTGCTGCCGCCGGCAAATCTGGCCACCACGTCGTAATAATGGGAAAGCAGGGCTGCGATTTTTCCTTTGCCTTCATCGCCGAACGCGCCGCCGACCACACAGAGGTTTGGGTACTTTTCGAACACGCTCTCAAGCGTACGGCTCAATTCTGATTGAGTCATGATGCCTCCTTGCAACATCCTGTATCAAAGCAGTCTAGCAGCAGTCGTTCTTGGCTGTCAAAGATTGACGAAAAAAACGCGGATGTTAAGATATATGGAAGTTCCAAGGAGGGACCATGAGTCAAAGCGCAGGGCAGCCGAACTTCTCTGTGATTGTGTCCGATGCCATCCGCGAAGCGAGAGTTCCAGTTGTGGCGCGGGCAGGTAGCAATAATCCCGATAATGCCGTGATTCCGCCTGGTGAGCTTGGGCGCGTGTTGGCCGCTGTCGGCAGAAAGTTGGGGGTGCAGGAAGTCGTTATCGGCAACGCGCGGACCGTGACGGTGGGAGAGCTGGTTGCCAAACTTGCTCATTATCACGGAGCAAAGCCGTGAACATTTCTGAAGTTCAAGCGAGGGTTGCGGCTCTTAAAGAGCCGGAATCAGAAGAAGAGTTTTGCTGCCAAGTCGGGGTTGTGTCCAGGATTAACGGCGTATCCCTGGTCAAGGCCGCCTACCTGGTTTGTGACTTGCTCACCGAACGCGCGCTTGCGCGCGACGGAGTGCAGTTGGCCTGCGGGAAGGGTTGTTCGTTTTGCTGTCACCAGATGGTGACCTGCACCAAGGGCGAGTGGGAAGAAATTCATTCGTACTTGCTTTCCCGCGGCATGTTGCGCAAGCAGAAGCTAAGGTTTTTGCGAGCCAAAGCCGTCTGGCTTGCGTACTTTGCATGCAACCAAGCGGCGTTGGAGCAAGACCCTTTCCGGATTATCCAAGACCACCTGAATGCGCCCTGCGTGTTTTTGAACGGCGACGGAAGCTGCGCCGTTTATCCCGTGCGGCCGATTGACTGTCGGACCATGACCAGCACGGTTCGCTGTACGCAGTGGGAAGGTCAGGAAGGCGCCAGCCGCTGCCGCTATCCCTGGATGGCGTGGGCGACTAACTTGATCACTCTTAACGGGCAGCCGTCAGGTAAGGTTTCAGTCACGCCGCTTCCTCATTGGCTGGCAACTCTCAAGTTCTGACAGCCGAGAGCGACTTTCCAGTCGCTTTTTTTTGACAGTTGAAAGACTATTATGGGTTTGAAACTATAGCTTTCCAGGGGACAGGAAGGTGTTTTGAGGGCGAGAAAATGCTGGATTCTGTGAATTACGAAACTCGATATTGTTCGAGCTTGTGGGTTCGACTTCGCCCATTCGGCTCCGAGCTCATGGCCGAGGAGTCACCACCATGAGTCTGCCGAATGGTCGAGAACCTTTTATAG
>JACQJK010000040.1 GCA_016205055.1 Candidatus Doudnabacteria bacterium | reverse complement strand
CCTCACCCCAACCCTCTCCTCTTCGAGAGCTTGAGGGCTCCTCAGAGCCCCGAACGGCCGTCAAGGGAGAAGGGGAAGGGGAGAAACCGGCCGAGAAGGGGTTATACGGGGTGAAAAAAGCATCCTCCCTAAACCCTCTCCCGTCCGCCTATGGCGGACACCCTCCCCCGCAGGCGGGGGAGGGGAAGGGGAGAGGGCGGGGGGAGGGGCAGGTGAGATTTCTTATTACCGGCGAGATTTCCAGCATTTACTCCCAAGGCGGCCCCGACGCGTCGGCCGGGGTAAGAAAAACTCGCCGTGTGCACACCGTCGTGGTGATGCCCTCTTTAGAAGCGGCGGCGAAATTTAACGCCGCTTTACAAAAAAAAGGAGCCAATCTGTCTTCTGACGGCCGGCCGATTGTGGGTATTCCTGCAAAAGAACTGGCCAAAATTGCCATTGCGGTTGATGAAAAGGCCATCGTTATTCCCGCGCATATTTGGACGCCGTGGTTTGCGGTTTTCGGGAGTATGTCCGGCTTTGACTCGCTTGAGGAGTGTTTTGAAGAGCAGGCCAAGCACATTTTTGCCGTGGAAATGGGCATGTCGTCGGATGCCGCCATGAACTGGCGGGTTTCGAACTTGGATAAAGTCGCGCTGGTGGCTTCTTCCGACGCCCACTCGCTTCACCGCATTGCGCGCGAGGGCAATGTGTTTGATCTGCCGGCTGGCCAAGAGCTTTCCTATGATTGGGTGTATAATACGATTAAGGAAAAAGACCCGAAGCGTTTTTTATTTACCGTTAAATATTATCCGCAAGAGGGCCGCTACCATTATGACGGACACGCGGCTTGCAAATTTTCCTGCAAGCCCGAACAAACCAGGAAGTTGAAGGGATTGTGTCCCAAGTGCGGACGATCCTTGACGGTGGGGGTGCTTGCCCGGGTGGAAGAACTGGCGGATCGCTCGGAGGGGCACATGCCCAAAAATGCGATTCCGACAAAACACTTAGTCCCGCTTGAAGAAGTGATCGCCGACGCTTTGGGTGTGGGGGTCATGAGCAAAACCGTGCAGAAAGAGTATGAGAGTTTGGTGCAGCAGGCAGGCGGAGAGTATCAAATATTGCTTGATTTGTCATACGAAGAGCTGGCAAAGATGACCCAGCCGATAATTGTTGAAGGCATCAAGCGCAACCGCGAAGAAAAATTGCATATCGAACCCGGCTACGACGGCCAGTACGGCAAAGTGCAAATTTTTACGGAGGAGGAACGGAGGGAATTCAGAGGGACCAATAAGCAGACAGCGCTATTTTGAGTTAATTTATAAAGATCTGATCAGGAAAATTTTTCAAACCTTTTTAATAACATGCGACCAGAACCTGCCGATCCTACTGGCGATCAATTAGCTAAACTTCCCAATGAAGTTCCGGAAACACTGATAACCCTCGCCGCACAACAACATAGAGACGTTCAAAGTATCAGAGAGCTTTGGGGGTTAATAAAATCAGGCAAGTTTAATGTGATTTTCCGTGGCGGTGAGCATCAAAGGGTAAAAGATCAATTTATCAATCTCGCACTTTCTTCTCCAGATCAACAAAAAGCTTTTCTGTCGAGCGAAGCAGGTCATCAGTTTTTAACAGACAAAATCGGCAACGCGATTGCCCTTTTAAGCTTCGCAAATAGAGATGCAGGTAATCAGTTTTTACTCGACGATTCCGTTTCTTTTGACGAAGCCCAGGAGTTACTGTCCCGCCTTGCCGAGTTAGAGGAGTTTGCGGCAGATTTTAGAGCCGGTCATATTGAAAAGGAACCGGACAGTGATCAATTTATGGAAAAAGTAAGGCAAATCGAAGAGAGAAGAGCACGGCTGGAAAAAGAGAAGATTGGAGACGATCCACAACTTGTAGAAGCTTATGCTGAAACCTATGCAGTACCGGATTGGCTTGCACGGGTAAAATTAACACCAAGTGAGAGAAGGATAGAGTTAATCAACCATTTGCCGGTGGTACAACGGTATATTGCTAGTAGGTTAGAAGATCCCCGTTATTATTATGCTCTCGGTCGAGACGATGATGATAGGTTAAATTTTGCAGACGAGATCGACCGTTTCGTTAGAGCGATCAAGCGCGAATTAGGGTGACCATCCTTATCCGGAAAAAATCTATGAAAAAAACCAAAATCATTTGCACCATCGGGCCGGCGTCGGAAAAACCGGAAACCATTTCGGCCATGGCCCAAGCCGGCATGGACGTGGTGCGCTTGAATCTTTCCCACGCCCACTACGATTTTCACAAAAAAGTCATTGGTCAGGTGCGCCAGCTTGCCAAAGCTTTGAATCGCCCAATCGGCGTGATGCTGGATTTGCAAGGGCCAAAGATCCGCGTCGGCGAGCTTGCGCGGCCGGTATTGTTAAAGCGCGGGCAGACCGTTGTTTTGACCCATCGGGAAAAAGAGTTGGAGCCAACCAAATTTTCGGTTATTCCATTACAGGAGGATTTGCGCTCCTCCCTTTCCAAAGACGATTTAATTTTGATTGACGACGGAAAAATCCACCTTTCTGTGGAACGCGTCCAGGGATTAAAAATTTGGGCAAGAGCGTTAGTCGGGGGCGAGGTCGGCTCTCATAAAGGAATTAATCTGCCGCGTTCCACCGTTAAGATCCCGATTATTTCGGCCAAGGACGAAGCCGACCTGAAATTCGGTCTGGAAAACGACGCGGATTTTGTGGCCTTGTCGTTCGTCCGGACGCATTCCGATATCATTCAGCTTAATAAGTTAATTGAAAAGCACAACCCGGAAAAATTTGAACTGCCATGGGTGATCGCTAAAATAGAAAAGGGCGAGGCAGTAAAGAATTTCGACAAAATCTTGCAGTATTCTCAAGGCGCCATGGTCGCCCGCGGCGATTTGGGCGTGGAAATCCCGGCAGCCGAAGTGCCCCTGGTGCAAAAGCGCATTATTGAAGCCTGCCTGCGCTCGGCCAAACTCTCGGTGGTGGCTACGCAAATGCTGGATTCCATGGTGAATTCGCCAACGCCCACGCGCGCCGAAGTTTCGGACGTGGCCAACGCCGTCGTGGATCACGCCGACGCCGTGATGCTATCGCAAGAAACCGCGGTGGGGAAGTATCCGATCAAAGCCGTGGAAGTGATGGCGAAAATCATCGAGGAAACGGAAAAGTCGCCTTACGACGACTTGCAGCACGGTTATTTGGATGATCAAAAACTTTCCCGGGCCGCGGCCATTGCCGATTCGGCTCACGAGCTTTCCAAAAACACCAACGCCCGCGCCATTGTGGGCGCGACGCTTTCCGGCTTCACCGCCCGCATGATCGCCCACCAGCGGCCGCAAAACGCCGAGGTGATTATGATGACCAATTCGCCCAAGGTTTACCGCCAGCTTTCTTTGCTGTGGGGTGTGCGGCCGTTTATTTTGCAGCGCTGCAGGACTTTGGACGAGCTTATCCAAAATTCGGTGGGCTTGGCCAAACGCCAGAAACTGGTGGAAAAAGGCGACAAGATCGTCGTGGTTACCGGCCAGCCGGTCGGAATGCGGGAAAATATGAATTTGGTGGAAGTGCAGACGGTGTAGTTTAATTAATTCCTAAATATGCCCACTATAAACACAAGCCCGGACCAATGGCCGGGAAAAAGCCAGAGCACTTTTATATTTTTAGCCCTTGTCCTGGTATTTGCGGCGCTACCCGGGCAGGCGGCAGAGCAATCTGCCCGCCATCACCTATACAGGTTGTATAATCCGCAATTGCAGGACCATTTTTACACAGCCGACTTAAGCGAAGCGCAAAATTCCGCGCGGTCCGGCTACACCTTGGAATTGACTTACGGTTTTTTAGCGGCGCGGAATCCCCAAGAAGACCAAACGGCTTTTTACCGTCTCTGGCATCCGAAGGCCAAAAAACATTTTTACACCGATGACAACGACGATCTGGCTCATGCGGTTTTAAATTTGGGCTATATTTACGAAGGGCCGGTCGGATTTTTGACCCTCACACAAGATCAGGAGGACGGGCGGGTATTATACCGATTGTACAATCCAGCGAGCGGTGACCATGTTTACACGACAAGCTGGGTGGAATGGGGAATGCTGCAGCTCTCCGGTTATAAAGACGAAGGCAGTTTGCGGGGGCAGTTCTACACTGAATGATTTTTTAAGTTGTCTTGACTGGTTTTTTTTTCGAGGTAGAATGTAATTGTCAGCTGTTCCTGCGAATGTTACCCTAGAGGAGGCCCAATGCCCAAGCAGATCCCCAATTCGTCTTCCCCAGCAGAAGATGAGAACCCCCCCAACCATAGAAGGTCTGGAAGAAGGCATCCCCCCCGGAGAAGATCGTGGAAACTCGTTGCGCCTTGGTTTGCCCGCTGGGCGATCCCGACCGCCCTTCGGCTTATTTTCCTGCCGGCCGTTTCCGGTACAGTGGAAGTTCGGGTGATGACGATTACGATTGACCGCGATCAACGCGCCTGCGGGCGTTTTTTGTTTGGGCTAAATTTGTTATAATAGCGAGTGAGCAATCTAACACGTTGGGCGCTTGTTATGAATCGAAACCAAAAACATATTTTGAAGTTTGGCGAGATCACCATCAAAGACGTGCCGTTGGTCGGCGGCAAAAATGCCTCGTTGGGCGAGATGTACCAAAAACTGCAAAGCCAAGGCGTGCCGGTGCCGAATGGATTTGCCGTGACCGCAACTGCTTACCGCGATTTTTTGAAGTTTAATAAGCTTGATCAGACAATCAGAGGGGTTTTGAAGGGTTTGAATACCAGGAATGTCAGGAGCCTAGCAAGCAAGGGGGCAAAAATCCGCTCTTCGATATTGGAGGGGAAAATGCCGGAAGCTTTGGAGCGAGAGATTCTTGAATCATACGGACAGCTTTCGCGGACCGAAGGAGCGGCAGAGCTGGACGTGGCGGTGCGCTCGAGCGCCACCGCCGAGGACCTGCCTGGCGCCTCTTTTGCCGGCCAGCAAGAAACCTATTTGAATATCCGCGGCCGCACGGCTTTGCTGGATGCGGTAAAAAAGTGTTTTGCTTCGCTTTTTACCGATCGGGCGATTTCGTATCGGGTGGACCAGGGGTTTGACCAGACGAGAATTTATTTGTCCGTGACCGTGCAAAGAATGGTCCGTTCGGATTTCGGAGCATCCGGCGTGATGTTTACACTAGACACCGATTCGGGGTTTCGGGACGTGGTGCTGATTAACGCGGCCTACGGTTTGGGCGAGAACGTGGTTAAGGGCGTGGTCAACCCGGACGAGTTTTTGGTATTCAAGCCGACGTTGGCCAAGGCCAAGAGCCCGGTCATTTCCAAAAACCTGGGAAGCAAGCACTTGAAAATGATCTATTCCTCATCCCCGGGCCGTTCCACCAAAAACGTGGAAGTTGCAGAGGCCGACCGCAACCGCTTTGCCATAACCGACGGGCAAGCGGCGACCTTGGCTCGCTGGGGTGTCATTATCGAACAGCATTACGGCAAACCCATGGATATGGAATGGGCCTATGACGGGCGCATTAAAAAACTTTTTATCGTCCAAGCCCGGCCGGAAACCATTCATGCGCTCGTCAATCCTTGGTCGTATGAAGAGTACTTGATCGAACGTCCGAAGATTTCCCGCATCCGGTCAGGACTGGCGGGAAAAGTGCTTGCCGAAGGCGTGGCAGTGGGCAGTAAAATCGGGGTCGGGAAAGCGCGAGTGATTCTGGACGCAAGCAAAATCGCGGAATTCAAGCCCGGCGAAGTGCTGGTGACCGAAATCACCGATCCGGACTGGGAGCCGATCATGAAAATCGCTTCGGCCATTGTCACTAATTCCGGCGGTCGGACTTCGCATGCGGCAATAGTCAGCCGGGAGATTGGCATTCCAGCGGTAGTTGGAACAGGGGCAGCGACGAAACAAATCAGAACGGGGCAGCTGGTGACCGTATCTTGCGCTGAAGGAGAAACCGGCCGGGTTTACGAGGGGAAGATTAAATATCGGTTGCGCCAGGTAAATCTCAAAAGTTTTCGCAAGCCCAAAACCAAAATCATGATGAACGTGGGGGATCCGGTGGCGGCGTTTGATTTTTCTTTTGTTCCCAATTCCGGGGTCGGCTTGGCGCGCGAGGAGTTTATCATCAACGACTACATCAAGGTTCACCCTCTGGCCTTGATGAATTTTTCGCGCCTGAAGGACAAAAAAGCAAAATCGCAAATCCAAGCGTTGACGGCCGGATACCCCGATAAACAAAAGTTTTTCGTGGACAAACTAGCTTACGGCATTGCCAGAATTGCCGCGGCGTTTTATCCCAATGACGTAATTCTGCGTTTTTCCGATTTCAAGACCAACGAATACGCAACTCTGCTTGGAGGAGAGCAATTCGAACCCAAAGAAGCCAATCCCATGATCGGCTGGCGCGGCGCCTCGCGCTACTATGACCCGAAATTTAAGCCGGCGTTTGGCCTGGAATGCCGGGCGGTAAAAAAAGTGCGGGAAGAAATGGGTTTGGTCAATTTAAAAGTTATGGTTCCTTTTTGCCGCACGCCGGAAGAAGGCAAGAAAGTTTTGGAAACAATGCGGCAATTTGGTTTGTCAAGGGGACAAAAAGGATTGGAAGTTTACGTCATGGCCGAGATCCCTTCGAACGTGGTGGACGCGGCGAACTTTTGCAAGCTGTTTGACGGATTTTCCATTGGCTCCAATGACTTAACCCAGCTGGCCTTGGGGGTGGATCGCGACTCGGATTTGGTGGCTCATATTTATGACGAGCGCAACGTGACAGTCACCCGATTAATTGCCGAACTCATCAAGGTCGCGCATAAGTACAAAAGAAAGGTCGGTATTTGCGGGCAAGGGCCGTCTGACCATCCTGACTTTGCGCAATTTTTGGTTCGGGCCGGGATTGACAGTATTTCTTTAAATCCCGATTCGGTGCTGAAGACCACCCTCAAGATTTTAGAGATGGAGAAGCGGATGAGAAGATAAATCGTATCACCTCTAAGATAAGGCAATAAAATATGAACGAGCGTGAAGGCAGGGGAGTAGCAGACCTATCCCAGCTCGACACATCAGAAAGATTTACGGAATACTTCGTTGCGGGGGTCGCGGCAAAATTTCCAGCCGGAGAAGTTCCAATGCAACCAATTGACGAGCCGGTTAAAGGCGGGTATAAGGGATCAGAGAAGTGGATTTTGTTTTCACCTATCGAGTATGCGAGGCGTGGATTTATAGACGCTAATTTAATTAAAAGATTAAAAAATGGCGCTCACATGTTGAGCGTCGGTGTCGGCCCTGCATATTTAGAGCGGGCGATCCAAAGAGTTTTTGACATTCCTTCCGAACAGATAACTTTAGCAGACAAAGCATGGTATAAACAAGCCTTGCAAACACCTTTTCCCAAAGCAAAATTCGACATGACCAAGCCTTGGCCAAAGCATTTATCGAAGTTTGACATTATGCTTTTCCCTGAGTCATTCGGCGCGGTTGAAACCAGAAGACCGGAACGCAGTGCCCTGGGTACTGGCCATATCGTTCGAAGAAAGTCTGACCCCTTTCCTCAATCCTATATTGATGCCAGCGTCTATCATATACTGCGTTGGGACGACGAATCTCCACCCTTAAGCCGCATTGACGAATACAGTGAAATGGTGGAACGCGATATTCCAGAAGCAAAAACGCGTTTATCGATTTTACAATCAGCCATAGGGCATTTAAATCAGCCGGGGCAAATTCGGATATCCGGGCATTTAATGAACGAGCAAATCATGGCGTATGTGTATGGCCGTTTAAAAAGAGAATATCCTGAAGTCAATTTTACGGCCGGGGGCAAGCCGATTAGAGATTTTG
>JACQJK010000012.1 GCA_016205055.1 Candidatus Doudnabacteria bacterium | reverse complement strand
GAGCAGGGTCGAGGGGCGACCATCTCGACTCCGCTCGAGGTCGCCCTGAGCGAGCGGAGCTGGGTCGAAGGGCGACGAAAGTTGGGTGCCACGGACTCTGCCCGTGGGGCTCCACTAATGCGCAGGTAACGGTTTGCGCCTGTTAGGTCTTTAAAAAAATTTACCCGGCTTTCCGGAAAACATTGTTTGACTGTTTGGGCCAGCAGTTTTTTACCCGTTGGCTCGATTTCCAGATAGACTTTTCCTTCAGTATTAAGGAACTTCGGCATTTGTGCCAGCAGTTTTTGGATGCATCGCCAGTTTGTACTGCCGTCAGTAAGAGCGATTTTCGGCTCAAAGCGCAGCTTATTTCGGAGTTGTGAAAATTGTTTGTCTGTGAGATAAGGCAGGTTGGCCGCTACGACGTCGAATTGACCGGTCAGACCTTCCAGTAGATCGCTTTTTTTCCAGTGAATCGCCGCTCCCAAAAGTTTGGCGTTGGCTTTTGCGCTTTCAAGCGCATCGCTTGAGACGTCACACCCGAAAAATTCAAAATTTTCTGCGCCAAGTTCCAAGCATAGGGTAATGATTATGCAACCGGAGCCGGTGCCAACGTCAAGGATCCGCAGCGGTTTGGGGGCGGGGACTGCTTTGCAGTCTGCTAAAACCAGTTCGACAAGTCCTTCGGTTTCCGGTCTCGGAACCAGCGCGTTTGGGGAAACCCGAAAGGGTCGGCCGTAAAATTCTTTTTTGCCCAAAAGGTAAGCAAGCGGCATGCCGGTTTTCCTCCGGTCGATCATTTCGAAAAACTTTTTTTCCGTCCGCACAGAAAGAGAAACGCTCGGGTGAATGAGCAGGAAGGATTTCGGTTTTTTTATAAGCGAGCTTAACAAGACCTCGGCGTCCAAAGTCGGGGAGTCGGAGTGGCGGTGCAAGAGCATGATGCCCCTTTCCAAAATTGCGGCAAGATCAGTCATATGTATCCTCTTTAGCGAGTTTCAGTGCGGCTGCAACAAGCGCCGAAGTGATGGGGTCTAGTTTGCCGTTGATAATCGCGGTGATCTGGGGAAAAGATTGGTTAATGCGGTGGTCGGTAACGCGGTCTTGCGGGAAGTTGTAAGTGCGGATTTTTTCGCTGCGGTCGCCGGTGCCGATCAGCGCGCGGCGCTTTGCCGTCAGATCTTTTTGTTTTTTTTCAATTTCCGCGGCAAACACGCGCGCGGTGATGACCTCCAAGGCCTTGGCACGATTTTGAATTTGAGAGCGTTCGTCCTGGGAAGAAGCGGTGATGCCCGTGGGCAAGTGAGTGATTTTGATGGCGGAGTAAGTGGTGTTGACCGACTGGCCGCCGGCGCCGCGGGAAGTTGAGGTTTCGATCTTGAGATCTTTCGGGTCGATCTTAAATTCGCTTTCGGCGATAATCGGCAGGACCGCCACGGTGACCGTGGAAGTGTGAACCCGGCCGGATTTTTCGGTGGCCGGCACTCTTTGCACGCGATGCACGCCGGACTCAAACTTCAGGAGCGAATAGACGTTGTGTCCTTTGATTTCAGAGATAATTTCCTTGAACCCCCGCAGGTCGCTTGCGGAGGAAGATATTACATGGGTTCGCCAGTTTTTGGTTTCCGCGAATTTCGCATACATCCGAAAAAGCTCGGCGGCAAACAGCGCCGATTCTTCGCCCCCGGCCGCCGCGCGAATTTCCACAATGACATCGTTTTTATCGAGCGGGTCGTTCGGCGTCAGCATGGCTTCCAGTTCCCGCTCCAACGGTCGCAGTTGTGTTTCCAGATATTGCAGTTCCTCTCCGGCCAGCTCGGCGATTTCTGCTTCCGGGGAATCGAGGAGCTTTTTCGTTTCCGCGATTTTCTCTCGCAGGCGTTCGCTTTCCTTTAATTTTTCCACCATTGGCTCAATTTCTCGCTGTCTTTTGCCTAAAGCAGCGAAGTCCTTGGCGTTTTCCGGTCGTGCGAGCCGGCGGTTGTTTTCTTCGAACTCGTTGAGAATTTTTAGAAATCGTGGTTGCATCTTTAACTCCCTCGTGCTCAAAACAAAATCACCCGAAGCGGGATGGTCTGACTCATCATAATTCAGAACCTATTTTAAAAACAATTTTTAGGCGAAATTCCAGAAATTCGAGCGAAAATCCCGCCGCAGGGATGAGGTGTAATGGCTTAATTACGCCGAATTCCGAGAAGGGGTTTGCAGCCGAATTTCTGGAATTGCAG
>JACQJK010000041.1 GCA_016205055.1 Candidatus Doudnabacteria bacterium | reverse complement strand
TAAAAAAAATATTCAAAAATTGAATAAAGGTCACTGTGCTTTACTTCCAGACAAACGTTTAAACTAACCGATAAGAAACAAAAAATATGCAATACGATTTTGGCGTAATCGGCGCAAACGGTATACAAGGCAAAATTGTTGCTCGGGATCTATTGGAAAGCGGGCATTCCGTTTTATTGTGCGCCAACGACGATTATGGACTCGATCAAATACTAGAATACAAAAAATCAGACTTTGCCCTCATTGATCTAAAAAAAGTCGACCGGGTGAAAAGAGTCATCAAAAAGTCGGGAGCGCTGGTGGTCATTAATTGCGCCATTGATGACTATAATCTCTTAGTCACTAACTTGTGTCTTGACTTAGGTGTTAATTACGTTGATTTGGGATCAGAAGAAGAGATGACCCTCGAACAGTTTAAACTGGGAAAGTTTTTTAAAGAGAAAAAGTTGACTGCTATTACCGGAGCCGGATCGACTCCCGGAATCAACAACGTTATGTTGCGCTACGCACGACCTCAATTTGAAACGATCCACACGGTTCACCTTGGTTTTACCTGGACCTCCAACCTTCCCACCTTCGTCACTCCCTTCTCCCTTGATGCAGTCGTTTTCGAGTTTACTGAAAAGGCTAAAATTTTCGAAAATGAAAAATTTGTAGAGAGACGACCTGAAGAATGCAAGTTAAACTACTATTACAAGGGTATCGGCCGCCAAAAAACCTACTACACAAAGCACATTGAACACCGCACTTTTTACGAGTACCTGAAAGATGCCGGTATCAAAAACATCATGGTCTGCGCTAGCTTTCCGGAACATTCACGCCGAGTAATCGAAACGCTTATTGATTTAGGGCTCACCAAATCCGGTCAAGAGCATGAAATTCTAGAAACCGGAATGGACCATTTGGACTTTACAGAAGAGGCCTTGCGTCATCTGCCTGTGCCCGACGGCTATGCGGAAAAGGAAAATCTCTGGCTGAAAATTTACGGTAAGAAAAACGGTAAAAACAAATTCGTTGAAATGGACGCGGTCGCCGCCTCTTTGCCCGGATGGGAAGACGCCACCTGCAATGTTGATACCGGCATGCCCGCCTCCATACTGGCGCAGATGATTAAAAATGGCGTAATTGCCGAATTTGGGATGTTCTCGCCTGAATTTGTTGTACCACCTAAACCGTTTTTTTCAGAACTGGGCAAACGTAAAATTTGGGTATACGAAAACGGAAAAAAGATAAACGGTAACGGATCCTTGTCATTGCTGACGGTCGAGCGCGAAAAAGAGGCCCTGGCGAAAATTTGAGCGTTGACAATTGCAAAATCGCAAACCGCGTCCGGCAGAACAGGATAATTGTAGCACCCTAATCAAAGCAAGGGTTGGCTGAAGTAACGAGACACGAGCTTAGAATTTTGTGATATGCGGCCGCAAACGCAAAAAAACGGTTTTCTGGGCGCTGATGAAGGCCAGTCCTTCCAAACCCCCTATCGTCAAGCTAGAACCGTAATAATTCCTTTTGGCTTCGAAGCCACGGTGAGCTACGGAGGAGGGACCAAACGCGGCCCGCAAGCCATTATTAACGCCAGCTACCAGGTTGAAACGTTTGATGAGCAAACCTTTACCTCGCCGTATAAAACCGGTATCGCGACCTTAGCAGAAACAGCGATCCCAAAAAAAATCCCGCGGGCGCTAAAAAAACTAGGAAGGCTAGTCGGGCAAGTACTAGCAGATAAAAAATTTCCTGTCGTGTTAGGCGGGGAGCATACTTTGAGTTTTGCGGTCGCCCAAGCCCTTTCAAAAAAATTTGCCAACCTTTCTGTCGTCCATTTCGACGCCCACTCGGATATGCGAAAAAGTTATGAAGGCAATCCTTATAGCCACGCGAGCGTGATGTATCGAGTTTTAAAATTCTTGCCGGTAAAAAGAATCGTGCAGATTGGAATCAGGAACCTAAGCGATCTGGACGGCGAGCTTGATTTTAGGGATAAACAGCGGGCGAGAATTAAAACGTTTTGGGCGTGGGAAAAATTAAGTCCGCAAGGCATTGCCGAAGCAATACCGACTAAAAATGTTTTTATCAGCTTTGACGTGGACGTTTTTGATCCAAGCATTATGCCGTCAACCGGGACCCCCGAGCCGGGCGGATTAACCTGGTGGCAAACTCTTAAAATTTTGAAAAGAATTTTTATGAAAAAAAACGTGGTCGGAGCTGATATCGTTGAACTCGCTCCCATCAAAGGTCTTCACGCTCCCGACTTTTTAGTGGCAAAGCTGGCGCATAAAATTATCGGATTCAAGTTTGCGAAAAATTAAACTCGCCCAATGTCCAAGATAAAAAAATCTGATTTACTGGCAACTCCAATCTCACACATCGACATTAAAACCCTTGACGTCAAAGCATTGGTGGATTCTTACCGAAAAATGTCGTTTTCAGCACGGGACATAGCCCGAGCCGCGGACATTTATAATTTAATGCTTGGCGATAAAAACGCCACCGTCTGGCTGACCCTGGCCGGTTCCACGAGCGCCGGCGGCTGCATGCAGGTTTACGTTGATATGGTAAAATCCCGAATGGTGGACGTGATCGTGGCTACCGGCGCGAGCATTGTGGACATGGATTTCTTTGAAGCGCTGGGTTTCAAGCATTACAAGGGTTCAGCTTATGCGGACGACAAACTCTTGCGCTCGCTTTACATAGACCGCATTTACGACACATTCATCGATGAGGAGCAAATGCAGGAGTGCGACCGCACCGTCGCTCAAATAGCCGACTCGCTCGCGCCTCGGCCGTACTCTTCTCGAGAGTTTATTGCCGAGATGGGAAAATACTTGGTTAAGCACTCAAAAAAGAAAGATTCGCTCGTGCAAGCGGCCTACGAAAACAACGTTCCGATCTTTTGCCCGGCATTTTCCGATTCTTCTGCGGGCTTCGGGCTTGTGTACCACCAGTGGAATAATCCCAAAAAGCATTTGAGTATTGATTCAGTGAAAGATTTTCTTGAACTGACGCGGATTAAGATGGGAAGCCGCGAGACCGGACTGTTCATCGTTGGTGGGGGAGTGCCGAAAAATTTCGCGGCCGACACGGTTATCTGCGCGGAAATTCTGGGAAAACCGGTGCCGGTGCATAAATACTCAATCCAAATTACGGTGGCTGACTCGCGCGACGGCGCCTTGTCTTCATCCACGCTCAAAGAAGCAAGCTCCTGGGGCAAGGTGGACACGATCTATGAACAAATGGTCTATGCCGAAGCCACTACCGCCGTGCCGTTAATCGCGGCATACGCTTACCAAACAGGCGCGTGGCGAAAACGCAAGCAGCACAAACTGGGGAATATTTTTTAAGCCGCTGATTTGCAAAAACGGCCCGCAGCGGGCCGTTTTTGCTTTGATAATTTTGTAAAACGAGCATTTGCCAGAAGATTCGCCTTTAGACTATGATATTATCCGCCTGTTAGGCACCAAAAAACACCCGAAAGGAGGGCGAGATGAGGCCTTACAAGGTCGTTTTAGCGCCGTTTCCCCTGACTTCGCTCTCTTTGTTGGGCTACTGGGCTCTCAAAGAAGCCGGGTTGGTCAGCGATTCCACCTTCATCCGGTACCACTGGCGCCCCCAAAGCGCCTACATCAACGAGCCGCTCGAAAGCGATGAAATCTTCTGGCTGCTTGGATCGGACTATGAAGGTCGGCTGGCTAGCATCCTCGGCCAGCTCTCGCCGGCAACTCGCAACTGCTGCTCCCGGATTATGGAATATTGTTTAGAACATCGGCTAAACACCTGGGAGAACTTCAGAAAGTTTTACGAACCGACCTGGCCAGACCCGCGGCTCGGCTTAGAGTGGGGCGCAAGATGCTTGGCTTGGTGCTTACAAAACCAGACCACTCCCGAAACCTACAACGATCCGTGTCCGATCCCGACTGCGGTGAACCTATCACTGCCCCGGCCCCTGGTGCAGAGCGTTGACGTTCAACCGGTGCCAACCTTCGCGAGTCGCGATCCGACTGAACTCCGAATCGTGCACTACGCTCAAGAAGCTTTCCAGGAAGGGAACGCCTGGCAATTAGTCGGCCGTCATCTGACTGTTCTGGTCGTCGGCCCCCCAAGCAGCGGCAAGAGCACGGTCGTGGCTACCCTCGGCGTTCTGCTGAATTGCCTGGTCGAATCCTTACGCTCCCGCGCGGACTGGCACGATTTGGACCTCAAGATACAAACAGTTAACGCGGATCTAGGGACACCGACTGTACCGGCAATTCAGCAAGGGCACGGCTTGGATCGCGGGCGGTTGCAGGGGCAAAAACGAGAATGGACTCCGGCTCTTGCTTATGAAGCTTTTTCGCACATCCTCGCTCACCGCGCCTCTGCCAACATTCTCGTGGTAGACTGTCCGGGCAAGCTCGTTCCTTTCCAGGACATTATTACCTGCGCCGGTGATAGTGCAATCCTGCTGACTCACGACTGGAACCTGCGCAACGAGTGGGCCCGGTTCCTGGCTCGCCTAGGCCTGGAAATAGTGGCTCAAGCCAGAACCCACAAAACTTCGGCTGACCTTGGGAGTACCGTCCGGATTTTTGATAGGGGAGAGTTCGTGACCGGCAGAATCACCGGTTTGCAGCGCGTGGTCTGGGCCTGGGATCCGTTTCTGCAATTCCTGGCTCGCGCGCTGCTTTACGACTTGCTCCCCGGGACGATATCAAGAAGGTTTAGGAAGAAGGGATTCGTCTTGAACGTCGCATAAGTTACAATGTACGACAAACTAAAAACTAAGTTACCCACCACCGTTCAATCTTTTAACCACTCCCCCCATTTGAAAGCTCTAGTGCGATGTGATTTATAATTCAACATCTGACTTCTGATGTATTTCAGTTGCCTCGAGTCTTTTTCCGGAACAAATTTCTTGATAAATCCTTTTACACCTTTCTGGGCGTTTATTACACTACTTCGGTGTTTATATAAAATGGTCACAGCCTCTGTCCACAATTCAAAATCTCGTCTCTTTTTACCTCTAAGCTGGTATTTTGAAAAGAAAGGAACAATTTTTTCAAGCAGGTCTTTTGGATTTTGTACAGAGAATCTTACTGACTCACTTTTGGTGGATTTCGAAATTGTACCACAAGACAGTGTGCGTTGAATGCTTTGCAAAATTTCTATATCGTCGGCTCTCAAAACGATCGCGAATTCAGCCCCCCAGTAAAAATATTCTCTAAAAGTTCCGTCTCGATTTCTTTGCTGGTCTTTACGGAATTTTAAAGCAAAACAACCTTCCCCATCTGCAAACCCTGCTATGTATTCTCCTGAAATATCTGAGTTATTTGTCCTGTCCTTCACATCATTAACTTCATTAACTTCCAAAAAAGTCCATTGGGTCGTAGGTGTAGCCGTAAGGTATCTGGTACGGTCCGTAGATGTCTGCAAAAAGGCCGTCTTTGATGCCAAAACCCTCTTCGTCAAACACCGAAAAATGCAGGTGGTAACCGCGTTCCGGGCCATAGAGCAGCCGCGTGGTATTTCCAGTATTTCCTTCCAAGCCCAGCAAATCGCCGCGCAGTATCCCCTGCCCCGTCCGCGCTGATATGCTCGCCAGATGAGCGTAAAGCGTGAAAATATTTCTCATCCCGTTATTTTTCGTTTCTATCGTATGTTTTATCACCACCCAATTGCCGTAAGCCGCTTTCCCGGTGCCCACTGCGTAAACAATGCCGTCGCCCGCGGCGTAAATGGGTGTATTGGCCGGAGCCGCAATGTCGATGCCGTTGTGGTAAGTGTAGCCAAGCTTAGTAAAACCCGTGTTACCGTATCCTTGAGTTAAGATTCCCTCCATAGGATAAGACAAGGACCCGGTGACGGGCGGCAGGGTTTTGTCGCCCAACTGTTGACGAATCGCCAGGTCAAGTTCAAAAATCTCGCGATTCACTTTGGCTTCCTCTTCCGAGACTTCGGTCAGCAATTGCTTGTAACGCGACTCCCGTCCGCGCGTGGCGTTAAGCAGCCCTTGTCGGTCTGCCCATTGTTTTTCCAGCGATATCCTGGTTTGATCCGACTGGGCGCGCAAATTTTCGAGCTCTTTTTTGCTGTCTTGCAAAAGTTGATTTTTTCCTTCCAGCTGCTGTTTTACCGACAATAAATCTTCCAGAATCTCGGCGTTTCTTTCCTGAAAAGAAAGGGTATTATGAAATTGGTTTAATAGATCGGAAAAGTTCTGTTGTCCCAAGACCGTTTCCAAAGGCGAGGTTTCGTCTTGACGGTAAATTTCCCGGATCAACTGCGCCAACAGTTCCTTCTTAGCCGCAATATCTTCTTCGGCTGCGTGGATTTCTCGAAGCGTTTCAATAATTTCCAGATTCAAAACTTCAATTTCGTGATTTAATGCGGAAATTTGCGCTTCTGTCTGCGCGATTTGCAACTCAAAAAGCTCCACTTCGTTGTTTAACGAAGCGATTTTCTGGCTCTGTTCGTTAATTTGTTTTTGCAGTGCGGAAATTTTATTTTTTATTTCCAAAAGCGCTCGGCGTTTTTCTTCTTTTTGACTCTGTAGCACGTCAACTGGAGAAGACGTATCGGGGGTTTGGGCATTTGCGCTCAATATACCGCCGATAAAAAGCAACAAGGCAAGTATTGTGCAAAATGCTTTAATTTTTCTTTTTACCCCGTTACCATTATGCCGTGGATGCCGCAGTGTCCGCGGGCCTAAGTCCATGGTAACGGGGTTTACTTTGTGTTTCTCCATAGCCAAAGGAAGTGATGGAAATATTAGCATTTCTCCCGCTTAAAGTCAACTTCTTCTTACCTTAAGCACTTAGCTTGTCGATGGCCCGATCAAGCCGGGAAAAAATTTCTGTTTCTTCGAATTGCGCGAATACGGCAATAATCTCGAAAGGGCTGGGTGAATTTTTCTGCCCTGATAGAGAAACGCGTAACGGCCATAATGCTTCACCCGTTCCCACTCCCCTTTCGGCAAGCGTCGCCTTGATTTTTTCTTCCAGCCGTTTTGCGTCGTATTTAGCCAAGCTAGCTTGTTGTAACCAGTCGCGCAAAAGTTGCAGGTTGGATTTTATTTTTTCTTTGGAGGTATTTTTCCAAATCAATAAGTCCGCGGAGTACCCCGGGAGCGCAAAATAGAAATAAAATTCGGGTAGTTTCTCTTCTAAATCAGACGGTCCGGCAATTCTCTCCAAGACCTGCGGCCAAATCAGCTCGAAGAGTGGACGACTAAAATTTTCGCCGAGTCGTTCTTTCAGCAACTCGCAAGCTCGAGCAAACAGCCGATCGTCCTGCAAAGGAATTTGCAATTTCTTTTGCCACTCTCGATTGATGAAATCAAGCTTGGTAATATCGAATATCGCGCCTGACTTATTAACCTTTTCAAGGGAAAATTCTTCTATCAGATCTTCCAGCCCGAAAATTTCTCGAGTAGTTTTGGGATTCCAGCCGAGAAGCGCGATAAAGTTCAAAAGCGCCTCTTTCAAATATCCCTTTTTGACATATTGTTCCACCGCCACATCCCCTGCTCTTTTGGAAAGCTTCTTCCTCTCGCGGTCTAAAATCAGCGGCAAGTGCACAAATTTCGGTTTCTGCCAGCCGAACGCTTCGTAAAGCTGGGCATAAATGGGCGCGGAAGAGAGAAATTCCTCCCCCCGGATCACATGAGTTATTTCCATGGAATAATCATCGATAACATTGGCAAAGTTATAAACCGGAAAACCGTCTGATTTCAAAAGGATCGGATCTTTTTGCAAATCGTTGTTAAACCGAAGCTCCCCGCGCACCAGGTCCTCCATTTGGCTGACTCCGGTTTTTTTCATTTTGAACCTGACCGCTCGGCCGGCTTCCGACTCCTCATAGTAAGCTTTATCTTCGGCAAGTAACTGTTCAGAATATTTTTTATATATGCCTAATCGTTCAGATTGTATGTATGGACCGAATTTTGAATTAAGATCAGGCCCTTCGTCAGGAAACAATCTAAAGTCCTGCAAAGTTTTAATAAGGTTTTCGGTCGCGCCTTCTAAAAATCTTTTTTGGTCAGTGTCCTCAATCCGCAAAATAAACTGACCGCCTTGGTTTTTGGCAAACAAAAAATTAAAAAGCGCCGTGCGCAAACCGCCCACGTGCAGCAGTCCTGTCGGAGAAGGGGCAAATCGGGTTCTCACCATGCTGCGCTTCATAAAATCTAATCTGGGAGATGTTTTAAGACAATAGCGCCGAATTCCCGTTCAGTAGGGTGCAGATTTAGCAAAAGCTCTGACGGACTGCTCCAGCGAAACGCGTCAAACTCAAAATTATCCAAGCGCACGATCGGGTCTTCGCCTATGCGCGCATAAATGATACTTAAGACCTGCCCGCGGAAAGCGTAATTGTAAAATTTGGCCCAATACAAAGTCCAGTCATATTTGTACACATCGGCAAGCTTATACATGATCTGAAAGTTGGGAATCCCCAGCTCTTCCCCGACCTCTCTTCGAGCCGCCGCTTCCTCGTCCTCGTCATTCTCTAATCCCCCGCGCGGCAGCTGCCAATAATCTTGCTGTCCTTCTGTCCTGCCCTTTGTGCGGCGGCAAATTAAAATTTTCCGTTGCGGGTTTATAAGGCACGTTGAAACCGAACGACGGTACGGTTTTGCCTGCAAAAGTTTATAGCGGTAAGCATAAAAGATAAATACCGGCACGGCATTTATCACTCTTTTCAGCCGGTACGGCTGGGTGACAAGGCGGAAAGCCCATTCTAGGCCGATTTCACGCAAAAATTTAGGCGCTAAAGGCCTTTTACCTGCTAAATAATCAAATGTACCCCCTAAACCAATCGCAAGCCCTACGCTCAATTTTTTTAAGTTTTGGGAAATCCACTTTTCTTGGGCCACCGGACCGAAAGCGACTAACAATATGTCAGGACGTTTGCGATTGATTAAATTCACCAAACCTCTCTCTTGAGGCGAACCCGCGTAAATCCCGACTATGCGTAAATTAGGATAAGCCGCTTTGAGTTTCGCTGCAACTTTCGCGCTCGTATCGCCGTAACCGCCAAGCAGAAAAATTGATCGGGAGAATTTTACGGCGTAACCCGCGAGCAGCCAAATCAAATCAACTCCTGACAGTTTTTCTTTGATGACTCGCCTTAGGTATCTGGGGGAAAAGACCACCGCCAAGCCAAAGTAAAAAATTTGCAGGAAGGATACAACGGAACCGAGGAACCGCAAAGAAAAAGTCGGTGCGGACAAATAGGAAGCGGCCCAAAGTATTCCAATCCCATCTGCGGTATTCACTGCGGAGGATTGCAACACTTCCCGAAAACGAAAATCGGTTTGCGCCGCCACTAGAAATTCAGCATTGACCGTAACAAGCTGCACCGCTTTTTTACCGGCTATAATTCTATCCACTTCGCTAATTAACTGGTCGGTGGTAAGGTTGTTTATTGCGATTCCCAAAATTCGCTCCTGTTTCATGTCGCGATTCCTTTCAGTTCAAAGGCGTCTTGGGAAAGATAACGCGGGTAATCCGGGCGGAGAATGCTTTCAAAGACAACTACATGCGTTGCCCGATAAGCTATGTTTGACATGTGGCGCGCAGGAAAAATTTCTTTGGCTATCGCCTGTTTTGCACGGGCAAGATTCGTATGCGGGCGAAACGATTGATCAAAATTCGTATCGAGAAAACTTTCATCTTCCGCAAAAGTTCGTTGCAGATCGTCCTGCAATGCCATAAGTGGCGGATTTGGTTTCACCGCGGCCCAGATCATGTATTTTTTCGCTTCAACTTGATCATACTCGATGTCAACTGGTGGATGACGAAAGCAAACCTGCTCGCAAAGCACGTGCGCTTGCGCCTCTTGGAGCTCATCAAGCTCTCCCAGGAAAAGCAGAGTTACGTGGAGATTTTCCGGTTTCGTCCAGGTGACCGGCAAGCGGTAATCGTAAAACTTTTTGAGGCGCACAACCGCCGTTTTTGGCACATCGAGCGCCAAAAAAATTCTTTTTCCCATACGGTATAATTATAACACGATTTTTGCTAAGATAGAATCATGATTTGGTACGTCTATGCGCTTGCCGCAGCACTGCTTTTAACGATGGCCGTGCTGTTGGAAAAAAGAAACTTAAATAAAATCCACGCGCTGGAATTTTCCACGGAAACTTCCTTTTACGGACTGGTTTTGAGCATGTTTTTGCTGCCTTTCGTCAAGTGGAATTTCGATTTCACTTCCTATCTGCTGATCTTGACTTGCGGAATCACGGGGATATTTGCTTTCCTCTTGTTTAATAAAGCGCTGCGCCATGCCGAGGTTTCCGAGGTTGCTCCGCTTATTAATTTTGAGGTGATTTTTACCTTACTTTTTGCGATAATTATCTTACGCGATCTGCCTGAACGCGCGCAAATCGCCGGCGTACTCCTGATCTTTGTTGGCGCATACTTGCTTGAGCTTCCGACCCGCGGACTCGTGCTTTCTCCGTTCCGGTCCTTTGCTGGTTCCAAAAGCTTAGCATGGTTATTAGTGTCCATGGCTTTATACGGCTTCAACCGCGTGATAGCGAAAGTTACGTTGGAAGAGGTCCCACCCTTATCGCTTGTTTTTTTTGGGTATTTGATTTTCTTTTTCGGCTACTCTCTGATTAATTGGCTTTCTTTTCGGGAAAATCTCACTCGGCTCCGGTCGCTTCTAAAGCTTCACGGAATCGGACTTTTTTTAACCTCGCTCGCGGTCTTTGGCTACCGGCTGGTAATGACATACGCGCTCGGCGCAGGATCGGCGCCTTTGACGTCCGCAATTGCGCGCACCTCAACCTTTTTCACCGCGCTTGCCGGAGGACAAATCTTTTCCGAGACGCATCTAAAAAGTAAGTTAATTGCTTCCTTAATTATTCTTACCGGTGTCGTTCTTATCGTCATATGAAAATCGTTCGTTTAATCCCGGCGACCAGATTAAATCTCGGGGCTGAACAGATCTTCAGCTACCTTGTGCCGGACAACCTGTCGGACCTGCAAGTGGGCTCAATAGTCCAGGTCCCGTTCGGGAAAAGAACTTTGCCCGCCGCCGTGGTAGCCGTTAATCAAGAACGCGTTGAAACATTTCCGCTCAAACCAATTCAGCGCGTGTTAATCCCGGAGCCGATTTTGACCGCCCAATTGCTCGAATTGTCCGACCGGCTTTCAAAAAAATATTTATCGCCCCGCTCCCTGTTTATTAAAATGATGATGCCCAAGCCCGCGCCGCAAGCAAAAATCTTGCGACCAACCAACCTCGTGCAAAACAACCGCTCCCTCCCCCACCGTCTTAACGCCGCGCAGGCAACGGCCGTAAAAAAAATTTCCGCGAGTTTAGAGCAACCGGCAAAATTTTTGCTTTACGGCGTGACCGGCTCGGGGAAAACCGAGGTTTACCTGCGCATAATCGAGAAAATTTTGCGAGCAGGGCGGCAGTGTTTAATTTTAGTGCCTGAAATCGCGCTGACTCCGCAGACTTTAGCCCGTTTTTCATCTCGATTTCCATCAGAGCAAGTCGCGGTGGTTCATTCAAAAATTTCCTACGGGCAAAAATATTTAATCTGGAAAAAGATTTTAAGCAACCAAATTAAAATCCTGATCGGCCCCCGCTCCGCCCTGTTTGCCCCGTTCCACTCGCTGGGCCTAATCGTCATTGACGAAGAGCATGACTCGTCGTACAAACAGGGCGACCAGCAGCCCAAGTATCACGCCCGAACCGCCGCCGCTTTGCTTTCCGACATTTGGTCCTGTCCCGTCATTTTAGGCGACGCGACTCCCAGTTTAGAAACTTTTTACGCTTCCGAGCTGAAAACCATCAGCAGAATCGAGCTGCCCCAGCGCATTAAACAGCAACTGCCAAAAGTTACCCTGGTCGATATGCGCCAGGAGGCAAAAAGCGGAAATTTTTCGATCTTTTCCGAACTGTTGCTTGATAAGATCGGCTCGACTTTAAACCGCTCCCAGTCGGTGATACTTTTTATAAATCGCCGCGGACTGGCGACTTCCATGCAGTGTCAGGATTGCCTAGCGCCAATACTTTGCGATCGCTGCAGCGTGCCGGTAGTTTATCACAGCCGCTTAAACAAGCTTGTTTGCCATCACTGTGACAAAAAATTTGACCCTCCCCTTTTCTGCGACAACTGTGGCAGCCACCGCCTGAAACTTTTCGGCACGGGTACGGAAAAAGTCGAACAGCTAATCGCGGAACACTTTCCCCAGTCGCGAGTGCTGCGATTTGACAAAGACACCGCGAAAAACAAGTCGGACCTTGAACGGCTCTACCGGGCCGTGTCAGAAAAACATTTCGACATCCTGGTAGGCACGCAAATGTTGGCCAAAGGATGGGATCTATCACATGTCGGTCTGATCGGGGTTGTCAATAGCGACACCACCTTAAGCATGCCCGATTTTAGATCGAACGAAAGAACTTTCCAGCTCATCACGCAAGTTGCCGGCCGGGCAGGAAGAGGAGACTTCCCCGGGGAAGCTGTCTTTCAATCCTACAGTCCTGACAACTTTGCCCTGCAAGCTGCGATTTCTCACGACTACCGCCGCTTTTTTCACCAGGAACTACCTCAAAGAAAAGAATATCACTACCCTCCGTTTTATGATTTGATAAAATGCACAATCAAAGGCGTGAGTTTGCAAAAACTAATGAGGGAAGCCGAACAAGCCGCAAAAAATTTGGCGTCCTTAACAATCGCTGGCGTGGAAATCATCGGCCCTTCCCCCGCATTCGTCGCTAAAATCCGAGGCCTATTTCATATCCGTGTTATAATAAAACTCGACGTTAAAGTCGGCGGCCCCAAACTCCCTCCCGAGCTTGCTCGCGCGCTTGGCGGCTTGGGAAAAAAATGGGACATTGACGCGGAGCCGGACAATTTACTGTAAAACCAATGCCTCGTTTAAAACTTGTCAGACACCCCAACGAAATTTTGCGAAAAAAAAACGAACCCGTGACTTTTCCGTTAAGACCGGAAATCAAAGAATTGGCTGATCAAATGATTTTCGCCTGCAAAAAGTTCCGCGGAGTCGGCTTGGCCGCACCCCAGATAGGAAAAAATTTACAGATCGCCATCATCAACTTAGAACATTACGAAATCCCCGCTTTTCCGATATTCAACCCCAAAGTCCTCACCCATGCACGTACCAACTCCAACCTGGAAGAGGGCTGCTTATCCATGCCAAAAAAATTCGGAATGGTAAGCCGACCGGAAAAAATCACAGTCGCTTTTCAAAATCTCGCCGGAAAATCAGTTAAGACGGAACTTTCCGGTCTGGCCGCCAAAGTCTTGCAGCACGAGATCGATCACTTAAACGGCATTTTGATCTGCGATAAATGGGACCCGAAAACGGTCCACGAACTGAACGGACAAGCCCGGGAAAATTACCGAAAGAACAGAAGAAAGTTATTGCGCGCGGGCTTGAAACAAACATGAACTTCGACCCGAGAAACTATAAAGTGGTGTTTTTCGGCAGTTCCGAATTCTCTTTGCCGATTCTCGATTACCTGTACCAAGCCGGATGGAGAATCTTAAAAGTAGTCACCCTTCCCGATCAACCAAAAGGGCGAGGGTTAAAAACTCAACCCACGCCCGTAAAAACACTTGCGAACAAACTTCAGTTGGACACCTTCCAGCCGGAGCACTTAAAAGGAGAAACAACCAGGCAATTGCTCAAAGACTTAAATGCCGACCTTGCCGTTGTGGCGTCATACGGTGAGTTGATTCCCTCGGACATTTTGAAAACCACGCGGAAAGGATTCGTTAATATTCACCCGTCCAAGCTCCCCAAATATCGCGGCCCTTCCCCGATTCAATTCACCTTATTAAACGGCGAAACGGAAACGGCAGCAACTTTAATGGTCATGGACGAGCAGCTTGATCGCGGCCCGATCATTGCCCAAAAAAACCTAAGCGTGGACGGCCGGGAAACCTTTTTGACATTGCAAGAAAAAACCGCCGAGGCGGGCGCGGAACTGCTGCAAACCGCGCTCCCCGCTTGGATCATGGGCCGGCATGAGGCGATTGCGCAAGATGATCGCCGGGCAACCTATACAAAAATGTTCGAAAGAACCGACGGTAAGATCGACTGGAAAAAAAATGCCAAAGACATTGATCGCCAAGTGCGCGCCCTGACCCCCTGGCCCGGCACCTGGACGACTCTGCATATGAAGCGATACAAAATCCTGGAGGCGAGAGAAACAAAAATATCAAAACTGCTTTCCCCGGGACAAATTCTGATGGAAAATAACCGAATATTTGTGGGTTGCGGCTCTGGCTCGGCTTTGGAAATCATCAAAATCCAAGCCGAAGCTAAGAAGGCTTTGTCAGTCAAAGAATTTATCAAAGGTCATCATGACCTACAGGGTTTGATTTTCTTTTAGCGCTTCGAAAAAAAAAGTGTCCTCCCATCAAAGGACTTGTGCGTTTTAAAAGTAGAGTATTCTGAAAATGGCAGGCGCATTTCTTTCCGCTGTGGATCAGGGTGTGAGGAGCCGCCCCCCACAAAACGCGGCTCCCTTCGACTCGCTCAGGCCAGGCGCCGCGCCGATGCCTGCCCGCCGTAGTCGCGGCGTAGGCACGACATTTTCCGCCGCCGCCCTTCGGGCTATGGTGGACAAGCAAGTTTTCAGCAAAGCAGAACTTCGCTAAACTTGCCCCGAAAGGGGCAAGTCATTGGCGGCAAACTCTTATAAATTAAAAAAGCTAGAAGTGAAACGAAAAACAGCAGTAGGCTTGCCTGCAATTAAAAGCCCTAAGGACTTTTAGTGTATCATTGACGAAATTCTGTAGCCTTATGACTGTATTTCTCCCACAACCGATTGGCAGTTCCCGGATCTAGAGGCATATCTCCATCACCGATGTAGCCAGACAAAAGACCTCTTTGGCCTTCGACCGGGTTTAGTGCTTTCCTGTTCCATCTGTTTTCCTCTGTATCGGCATATACAGTTCGTTTAAGATGAAGTGGGCCTGCCCCAACCGTGCCGTCTATCCTCACTTCAACAAGATCTGGCATTCTCATATATCCAGTTTCTTGGCTCCGAGGTGGGGTTTCGAGGGTACGATATGTGCGTGTTAGACTAACTTTTTCGTCGCCCTCAATACCCATTGCCTTTTCTAGCTCCGGATTTTCGTGTGTGTTTGACATTTCATTATTCAGATAAGAACTGCTAATCACATTGAGGTCATCTAAAAACTCGCTTTTAAGGCGAAATTT